>NZ_JBNAFK010000006.1:0-35310 GCF_049716185.1 Kocuria sp. CH-021
AGACCGCTGCGTCCGCTACGCTCCCGGAAGCGGCATAACCGAAACGACACCGTGTCCAAGACCCGGGGTCAAGACCCGTCCGGCAGCCGGGCCATATGTAAAGCCTCCCGCTGCCGTGACCGGCCAACACGACAACAGTTCCTAAAGCCTCATTTATTGCGTCTGCTCGCCCGCAGGAAGAGCAACGAAGTCACCGCGCTGTAGATGAGCAGAAACAACAGGATGGGCAATTCGAACTGATCTTCAAACATTCCTTGAGTTTGCCAGCCATGTTGTCTCGGGCAGGCATGGGGCGGCGTGTGTTGAGGGACCGTTGCGGAGCCCTTGATGAAGCACGGCACCGGGATGTGAGGCAGTCGCACGACGCATGGAACCCGGGGTGACCGGCCGACACGCACGGTACGGGCGGGGTGCCAAGGACGGAGGCATTCCCTTATAGCGTGGAAAGACCTACCCCAGGAGGTCTTTCATGATGGACGTCGCCAGCTTCGGAGCGTTCCTCGGACTGTTCATCTGGTTGCTCATGGTCGCCCTCACCTTGTGGCTGCTCTATTGGGTGGTGCGCAAGGGCGTCACCGCCGGCATCAAGGACTACGCGCACAAGCACGGCGACCGCACCGGCAGCTGGCAGCCATAGCCCCCAGCACCGTCCCGGTCGGAGACCAGCACCCTTTCCTCGATGCGCCAAGGAGCCCCCGCCGTGCAGCGACCCGCCCGTGTCCTCAGCCTCGCCGTTGCCGCTCTCACCTCCCTGGCCCTCACCGGGTGCGAGGACAACCTGCTGCTCCAAGACAGACCAGAACCCCTTTCTCAGGTCACGCCCACCGCGATCACCCCCGACCCGGGGTGCACCATCTCCGAAGGCGCCAAGGACCCGGGGCAGACCGAGGACCTCACCACAGCACCCCCGTCCCTGAGGCTCAGCTGCGACGGCCGGTCCCTGAGCCTGGCCGGTGACTACACGAACAAGACCGCCAACAGCTTCTTCCCGGACCACACCGCCATCAAAGCGGCCATCGTCGTCGACGGCGAAGCCCGCATCTGGCACCTCCTCGGCCCCCGGGGCGAGGAGGAGGGATGCCTGACCATTCAGCGCCTCGACGAGACCAGCGCCTCCCGCGACGAGTGCGACGCCGAGCGGCTCAACCAGTGGCAGGACAGCGACCCCGCCGCAGAAACCCGCGACACCCCCGCAGCCCAGATCCCCTAGGGGCTGCCCGACGGGATCACCACTGCCCCAAAAGGAACCCCTATCGCAATGCCGTGCTCCTGGCTGGTGCCACACGCTTGGAGTCATCTCGGCTGATCTGTGCAGTGTTCGGTAGCCGGGCCATATGTAAAGCCGGGGCTCGGAGCCTTTTGAATGCTCCGGCGCGAGGGATCGAACCTCGGACTGCTGATCCAAAGTCAGCCGTGTTGCCGCTACACCACGCCGGAATGGTGTTGAGCGGGAACGCCGAACAGCTAGCGCCACCGCTCAACAAACAGCACGCATTGCCGTTGCTCTGGGAGGTGGCGGCAGGAGGTCACTGCCTCAATATACAAGGTGAGCCCACAGCCTGGCCTGCACCTCGTATCGCCCCAAGGTCCGACGGCGAGGAGAACTCCCATCGACCCGGACAGTCATCGTCTCGATCAGCGGCGGCGTACCCGGCCGCTCACCGGGGTCGCCGCACTCGGGCGGAACCAGGTCGTGATGCAGCTCGGGTGGTGCGGTGTGGCTGGCCCGGAGGACGATAGTGAGGGTATCCAGCAACTATTGCCGTGATCACGGTGTTCGACGACGTCGAGCCGTTGGACCGCCAGGACGCCGAAACCAGCATGCGGCTGGAGATGGAGCAGTTCACCGGGATGGAGGACTTCCACGGACGGTTCGACGACCTGAAGATCGACGTGTTCGGCCCCGTGGCCATCGCCACCGGGATCTTCGTGTGGGACTGCCGGGTCGAGGGGACGTCGTCTCGGGCCGGAACCGGTCGACCGTGGTCTTCGTGGACAGCCACGGGCAGTGGTTGATCGCCCACGAGCACTACTCCCCGTTCCCCACCAACAGTTGAGAGACGGCGGCAACCGGCTGTCCACGCGTCAGGCCGGCGATGGCACCCCTGCAGACCCTCGACCGAGCTGTCGCTTGGCCGTGACCGCCGCAGCCTACATCTCGGGCCGGGCGCATCGCACCGGGAAGGGTCACCGATTCTCGATGCTGCTGACCGCGACCTGGATGATCCGCCGGGCGTCGCCCTCCCGGAACCTGAGCACCCGGATCCGCACGTCGTAGCCGTCGACAACCCCCTCTGCCGAGCACGCCGTGTGGAGTCCAGTGCTGCCGGGGCGCAGAGGCGAGGTGTCACAGTCGCCCTCGACCGGCACCCCCAGTCCGGCCTCCGCGCTGATGCGCTGGACATCGGCCACGGTGACCGGCTGCTCCGTCCGGTACTCGCGCCACATGCTGTCGCACGGGACGGCGAGGTCGATGCAGAACAGTCCGCCTGAGACGTTGTGCGCTTCCTCACGCCAGCCCGGGGCGGGTCGCACCCCGTCGGCCACCGCCACCATGGGTGCCGTGTCGATGAGGAACGACGCCTGCATGACGATGAACGGGGAGGCGAGGACGACCAGCGCCACGACGACGCGCGTTCCCCATCTCCGGAGTCGACCCGTTCCCGCCTGTGCTGAGGCGCCGGATGCACCACCCATGCCCTCGCCTCCTCCGTCGCCCGCACTCATCGTCCTGGACGCTCTCACCGGCGGCCGCAGCACGGTGCCGAGACCCCGCCCGCCGGCATCCACCAGGATGGCCGAACCAGCGCAGGAGGCTGAGCGCCGGATCCCCGCGCAGGACCCACGGCGGGGCATCCCGCGCCACGGTGATCCCGACCCGCAGTGCCTCGCGGCCACCGCATCCCGTGTTCCCTCGGCTAGGAGACCGTCGCACCGACGTATCGCTCCACCGTGCCGCGGAGCTCGTCGCCGAACTGGAAGATGTCCTCGAGCCCGTCGATCGGGTGCCGGGTTTCCTTCTTGTCCTCGTCGAAGAGCCCGATGTACTTCTGCCCGGTGTTGAAGTGGAGTCGCGCGATGGACCGGCGGTTGTTGTCGTCCAACAGGACTGCGCAATAGGACTTGGCGTCACGGTAGACGACGCGCTGGGGCTTCACCTGGGCGCAGACGATGGCGCGGATGATCTGGAAGGCCTCCAGCTCTTCGATGGTCGTCACCACTCCGTCGCTGGACTCCCGCAGATCCTTCTCGACCGCGTCCTCGCTCTGCACCGCCTCGGCCGGGGTGTCCGCCATGGCCACGGACGCGGGTGCGCTGCCGACGCCCAGGGCGGTGGTCAGTCGGTTGTTCACCTGCTCGTTGAGGAACTGCTGGGCGGCCTTGGCCACCAGCGGAGTGAACTGGTCCCGTACTTTCTGGGTGAAGGCGCCCTCGTAGACCTTGGTGGTGAAGAAGCGTACCCACTCCACATCGGGTTCTTTGAACTGCGCGGCGATCTCGCGCTTGATGGACCCGATGTACTTCAGTTCGCCGGCGGCACTGATGATGGAGTCGAGGTCGAAGACCTCCTTGGACAGCTTCTGCAGTTCGGGGATCAGGGTGGCGTCGATGTCGGCCAGATCCAGGACGAGAAACGGCTTGGCGTCCATCTTGTTCGGTGCGTCCAGGTCCGTGTAGAAGTGGTAGACCTCCCCATTGGTGAGGATCGCGATGCGCGCGTTGGTCACCGCGAAGTACCGGAACAACTGTGAGGCGTGTTCCAACTTCAACGGGGCGCCCACGTGCTTGCACTCCACCAGCATCTGCACCTTGTCGTCGTGCACGATGGCGTAGTCGATCTTCTCGCCCTTCTTCACCCCCACATCCGCGGTGAACTCCGGCACGACCTCCAGCGGGTTGAACACGTCGTAGCCCAGGATCGTCGAGATGAAGGGCATCACGAACGCGTTCTTCGTCGCTTCCTCCGTCTCCAGGGATTCCTTCTGCTGCGCCACCTTGTGGGCGAGTGCCGTCAATCGCTCCGGAAACTCCACGACTCCTCCTCTGGGTCGACATGCATTCGCATTAGTACACAGCATGGCATTACAGCAGGCCCTGTTGCGCACTCGGCCGCCCTTGTTGCTCCATCGTGAAGTGCACCGGCCCTGCGCGATCGGCACGAGGGGTGGCCTCGCCGAGGCCCCGACCGCGGACAGCAGGGCGGGGAGCCTCGATGAGGCTCCCCGCCCTGCTGTCCGCGGGTCAGTTGCGCGAGCTGCCGGTGTTGGTGCCCTCCCCGGAGTCGTCCCGGTGGTAGAGGTACTCGTTGCCGTGCTCGTCCTTCTCCACGTAGAAGTGCTCCTGGACCTCCTGGTACCACGTCTCCGCGGCGTCGCTCATGCGCTCGCCCTCCTGCGTCTGGGCCAGGCGGTCCCCGGGCCCGTAGACGCGCATCGCGATGGCGTTGAGCCGGTCGAGGATGCGGTGCTGCTGCTCGCCGTCCTGGTTGGTCTTCTGCCTGTTCCTCGCCATGACGTCCCCCGTTGCCCATTGTGATGGTGGTCACCAGTCTAGCGCCCGGGCGGGTCCCGGGCCCGGATGCGCGGAGCGGATGAACGGAGCGGACCGAGCGGGCCCACCGGCAGGAGACGCTGGTGGGCCCGCTCGGTGCGCTCCGTCCGCGGCCGCTACTCGATGTCGCGGACCTTTTTGAGCGATCCTGTGCTGGTGCGGTACTCCCGCACGTAGACGGGCTGCTCCGGGTGCTCGATGGCTGGGGCGTTGGCCGGCTCGGAACCGTGCACGTAGTCCGGGGCCACGACGATCTCCTCGTCCACCTCGGCCCCGGTGGAGGTGCGGCGGTGGAACTCCTCGGGCGGGAGCACGCGGCGCCACTGGCGGGTGGGCAGCACGCCCACCTCCCCCGCGTCCTCGCGCAGGGCTCTGAGCAGGGAGTAGATCATCACGTACCCCAGCACGAAGAACGGCAGTCCGATGAGGATCGCCACGTTCTGCAGCGCCGCCAGGCCGGTGGCGCCGGTGGCGGTCAGCAGGATCGCCGCGATGAGCCCGATGGCGATCACCCAGAACACGCGCTGGTGGACCGGGGACTCCTCCTCGTGCCCGCTGCCCATGGTGTCCATGACCAGGGCGGCGGAGTCGATCGAGGTGATGAAGAACAGCACCACGATGAGCACGCCCAGGGCGGAGGTGACGGTGGAGAACGGGAAGTTCTCGAGGAAGACGAACATCGCCCCGGGGATGTCGCCCTCGTCCACCACGGCCTCGACGAGCCCGCCGTCGCCGTTGAGCTCGATGTTGAACACGCCCATGCCGAAGATGCCGAACCAGATGACGGAGAACAGCGTGGGGAACGCGAGCACGCCGGAGACGAACTGGCGGATGGTGCGGCCGCGGGAGATGCGGGCGATGAAGATGCCCACGAACGGGGACCAGGTGATCGTCCACGCCCAGTAGAAGACGGTCCAGCCGCTCTGCCACCCGGTGTCCGCGAAGGCGTCGTTCCAGAAGGCGAGCTGCGGGAGCATCGACACGTAGGTGCCGGCGGACTCGACCATGCCCTTGAGCATCAGCACGGTGGGACCGGAGATGAGGATGAAGACGAGCAGGCCGATCGCGAGCAGGATGTTGGTGTTGGACAGCCGCTTGATGCCCCGGTCGAGGCCGAGGGCCACGGAGATCGAGGCGACGAGGCTCACGGCGGTGATGATGAGGATCTGCGACAGCGCGGACTCCGAGATCCCGAAGAGCCGGGCGAGACCGCTGTTGATCTGCATGGTGCCGAGGCCGATGGAGACGGCCACGCCGAACAGGGTGCCCACGATGGCCAGGATGTCGATGGCCCGCCCGATCGGCCCGTGGATGCGGTGCCCCAGCAGCGGCTGGAACATGGAGCTCACCCGGGGCGGCAGGTTGCGCTTGTACATGAAGTAGCCGAAGGCCAGCGCGGGGAGCGTGAAGATCGTCCAGGTGTGCAGGCCGAAGTGGTAGAGCGTGAAGCCCATGGCCTCGGTCGCGGACTCCATGGACTCCGGCTCCACGCCCTGCCGCGGCGGGTTCGCGAAGTGGTTCACGGGCTCGGCCACGGCCCAGAACATGAGGATCGTGCCGATGCCCGCGGCGAAGAGCATCGAGAACCAGGACAGGTTGGAGTGATGCGGCCGCTCGTCGTCGGCCCCGAGCCGGACCTGCCCGAAGCGGCTGACCATGAGGTAGACGAGGAACAGCAGGAAGACCGTCACGCCCAGGATGTAGAACCAGCCGAGCTGGTCGATGACCCAGCTGGACCCGTCCGCGAAGACCGCGTCCATGAAGTCCGTGAACACCAGTGTCATCACCACGAAGACGATGATCACCAGGGCGGAGCCGAAGAAGATGGTGGGGCTGGTCCGTAGTCGCATGGAGTCGTGCAGTCTGTTCAGCATGGCCGTGCCTCCCCGGCTGCCCCCGGCCTCGGACGAGCGGACGGCCGCCGTGTCTCGGTTGTGCGATTCGGTGGTGCGATTCGGTCTCGCGCGTCGGTCTCGCGCTTCGGTTGGTTCGACCCTACCCTCTGGTCACCGAACAGTGGAGAGTCACGGTCCGGACGGCGTGGAGGACAGGCGCGGCTCCACGTGCCACTCCCACCACGCGTCGACACGGTCCAGCAGCCGCTGCACGGAGCCGTCGTTGACGAGCACGGCGCTGGAGACGGCCGCCCGCTCCTCGTCGGTGGCCTGGGCCGCTATCCGGGCGCGGGCGTCCGCCTCCGTCATCCCGCGGTCCTCGACCATCCGCCGCACGCGCTCCTCCACCGGGGCCTGGACCGTGAGCACGAGGTCGAAGCGCCCGTGCTGGCCGGTCTCCACGAGCAGGGGGATGTCCTCGACCAGGACCGCGTCCTCGCCGGCCGCGGCCGCGAGCCGTTCGGCCTCCGCCCGGACGAGGGGGTGGATGATCGCGTTGAGCCGCTGCCTCGCCTCCGGGTCCGCGAACACCCGGGCGCCGAGCGCCGCCCGGTCCAGGCGGCCGTCCGGGGTCAGCACGGCGGGACCGAACTCCTCGACGATCCCGTCCAGGCCGGGAGCGCCGGGCTCCTGCAGGGCCCGCGCGATCGCGTCGGCGTCGATCACGGTGGCCCCGAGCTCCATGAGCCGCCGGGAGACCGTGGACTTGCCCGAGGCGATCCCGCCCGTGAGTCCGATGGTCAGCATGGGACCATGCTAGCGGCCGGTCCCGCGCGGGGGCCGCCGGGCGCTCACGGCTCCCCGGCCCCGGCCACGGTGGTCATGACGTCCGGCAGCGTGCCGGGCCCGTGCTCCCGCTGCACCCGGAGCCAGCGGAAGCCGTAGCCCTCGAGCGCCAGCTCCGCCGACGAGTCCGCGTCGAGGGCGCACCTGCCGTCCGCCAGCAGGTCCAGCAGCACGGTCCCCTCCTCCTCGTCCGGCAGCCGCAGCGGCACCGTGGTCGGCTCCGGGGAGAAGTTGTGCAGGGCGACGACGGCGGAGCCCTCCCACGCGCACCGGTGGGCGAGCACCCCCCGGCGCGGCTGGTCCAGGACCTCGGCGGCGCCCCAGGCCAGCTCGGTGCACTCCCGGTAGCGGCGGGTCAGGGCGGTGACGAAGTGCAGCAGGGAGCCGGGGTCCCGCTTGGCGTCGGCCACGTTCACGTGCGCGGGCCCGTACTCCCCCTCGACCACGGGCGCGGAGAGCTCGTCGGCGGCGGCGGAGGAGAAGCCCCCGTTGCGCCCCGACGTCCACTGCATGGGCGTGCGCACCGCCATGCGCCCCTCGGCGGCGAGGTTCTCGCCCATGCCGATCTCCTCGCCGTAGTACAGCACCGGGGTGCCCGGCAGCGAGAAGAGCAGCGAGTAGACCATCCGGATGCGCTGCCGGTCCCCCTGCAGCATGGGCGGCAGCCGCCGCGTGAGGCCCCGGCCGTAGACCTGCATCCGCTCCTCCGGCCCGAAGGCCGCGAACACCTCCTCCCGCTCGGCCCCGGAGAGCTGGTCGAGGGTGAGCTCGTCGTGGTTGCGCACGAAGTTGGCCCACTGGGCGTCCTGCGGGATGGACGGCCGGTTCTTCAGGGCGCTCGCCAGCGGGCCGGCGTCCTGGCGGGCCAGCGAGAGGTAGAGCTGCTGCATGGCCACGAAGTCGAAGATCATGGTCAGCTCCCCCGCGTCCTCGGTGCCGAACAGCTCGAGCTGCTGCTGGTAGGGCAGGTTGACCTCGCCCAGCAGGGCGGCCCTGCCGTTGCGGCGGTTCATGAACTTGCGCAGCGAGCGCAGGAACGCGTGCGGTTCGGTGAACCCGCCCCGGTTCTCGAAGTCGTCGCCCTGCCCCAGGGTGAGCAGCTGCGGGATCCCGTCCACGCGGAAGCCGTCCAGGCCCAGGTGCAGCCAGAAGCCGACCACCTTGGCGATCTCGTCCCGCACCTTGGGGTGGGACAGGTTCAGGTCCGGCTGGTGGCGGTAGAAGCGGTGCAGGTACCAGTGCCCCGTGGCCTCCTCCCGGGTCCAGATGCCGCCCTCCTTGTCGGGGAACACGGCCTTCTCGGACGTGTCCGGGGGCTCGTCGGCACGCCACACGTAGTAGTCGCGGTACGGGTTGTCCGTGCTCGAGCGGGAGGCCTGGAACCACGGGTGCTGGTCCGAGGTGTGGTTGACCACGAGGTCTGCGATGACCCGCAGACCGCGGTCCTGGGCCGTGCGGACGAGCTCCACGAGGTCGCCGAAGCTGCCCAGGCGCCGGTCGACGCCGTAGAAGTCCGTGACGTCGTAGCCGTCGTCCCGGTTCGGCGTGGGATAGAACGGCATGAGCCACAGGCAGGTGACGCCCAGCTCCGCCAGGTAGTCCACCCGCTCGGCGAGCCCGGCGATGTCCCCGATGCCGTTCCCGTCCGTGTCCAGGAACCGTTCGACGTCCACGCAGTAGACGACCGCCTGCTTCCACCAGAGGTCGGAGGTGTCGGCGATGCGCATGTCTGCTCCCTCGGCTGCTCCCCGGATGGTGGATGCCCTCCTGTCTAGCACCCCGCCCCGGCTCCGTCGAGGGCACGGGGGTGCGGCCTAGAGTGAGGACCATGGACCCGGATCCCCTGCTCAGCCGCGCCACCCGGT
Source organism: Kocuria sp. CH-021 (assembly GCF_049716185.1). Lineage (NCBI taxonomy): Bacteria > Bacillati > Actinomycetota > Actinomycetes > Micrococcales > Micrococcaceae > Kocuria > Kocuria sp. CH-021. The sequence goes on from NZ_JBNAFK010000006.1 coordinate 9,098, forward strand.
ACACGACCCTCGCCGCGGGCACGGAGGCGGTGGCCGAGCTGGAGGTCAAGCGCTCCCGCTTCCTGGCGGTGGCGCGGCGGGCGTCCACGGAGGCCGAGGCCCGGGCCCTGGTCGAGGAGCTGCGGCGCGGCTTCCACGACGCCCGCCACCACTGCTCGGCGTTCGTCCTGGGCCCGGACCGGGACGTGCAGCGCTCCTCGGACGACGGCGAGCCCGCCGGCACCGCGGGTCTGCCGATGCTCGAGGCCCTCGTGCTGCGCCGCACGGCCACGGACGCGCAGGGCCGTGACGTCACCGACCTCTCGGACGTGAGCGCCGTGGTGGTCCGGTGGTTCGGGGGCACCCTGCTCGGTGCCGGCGGCCTGGTCCGCGCCTACTCCGAGGCCGTGTCCCAGGCCCTCGACGGGGCCTCCCTAGTGGTCCGGCGCCGGCAGCGGCTCTACCGGCTGCCGGCGTCCCACGCGGACGCGGGCCGGCTCGAGCACGAGCTGCGCGCGGCCGGGACCACGGTCCTGGACACCGCCTACGGGGCGGCCGGCGCGGAGCTGGGCCTCGCCCTGCCCGACGACGACGCGGCCGTCGCCGCGCTGCACTCACGCGTGGCCTCGCTGACCTCCGGCGCCGGGGTCCTGCACCCCGTCGGCACGGACTGGCTCGACTCCCCCGCCGGCCACCGGCCCTGAACGGCGCGGCCGGCCCGCCGGCCCCGGACAGCACGACGGCCCCCGCCCTGCGAAGGGGCGGGGGCCGTCGTGGTCCGTGCCGTGCGGAACGGCCCGGCGGTACCGGTCGGATCAGGCTCCGGTGAGCTTCTCGCGCAGAGCGGCCAGGGCCTCGTCGGAGGCCAGGGTGCCGGAGTCGGCGGCCGGGGCCTCGGAGGAGTAGCTGGTCGGGGCCGGCGTGGACGCGGAGGAGGAGGACGACGACGAGGAGGAGCTCGTCGTGCCGCCCGCGGCGGCCTCGGCGTCCTCGGCGATCGACTTCCGGACCTGCTCCTTGTGCGCCTCCCAGCGGGACTGGGCGTCGGCGTACTGCTGCTCCCAGGCGGCGCGCTGGGTCTCGTAGCCCTCGATCCACTCGTTGGTCTCGGGATCGAAGCCCTCGGGGTACTTGTAGTTGCCCTGCTCGTCGTACTCGGCGGCCATGCCGTACTGGGCCGGGTCGAACTCGGTGGAGTCCGGGTCCACGCCCTCGTTGGCCTGCTTGAGCGACAGCGAGATCCGGCGGCGGTCCAGGTCGATGTCGATGACCTTGACGAACAGCTCGTCGCCCACGGAGACGACCTGCTCGGCCATGTCCACGTGGCGCTGGGCCAGCTCGGAGATGTGCACCAGGCCCTCGATGCCGTCCTCGACGCGCACGAACGCACCGAAGGGGACGAGCTTGGTGACCTTGCCCGGCACGACCTGCCCGAGGGCGTGGGTGCGGGCGAACAGCTGCCAGGGGTCCTCCTGGGTCGCCTTCAGCGACAGGGAGACGCGCTCGCGGTCCATGTCGACGTCCAGGACCTCGACCGTGACCTCCTGGCCGACCTCGACGACCTCGGAGGGGTGGTCGATGTGCTTCCAGGACAGCTCGGAGACGTGCACCAGGCCGTCGACGCCGCCCAGGTCCACGAAGGCGCCGAAGTTGACGATCGAGGAGACCGTGCCCGTGCGGACCTGGCCCTTCTCGAGCTTGTGCAGGAAGTTGGAGCGGACCTCGGACTGGGTCTGCTCGAGCCAGGCGCGGCGGGACAGGACCACGTTGTTGCGGTTCTTGTCCAGCTCGATGATCTTCGCCTCGATCTGCTGGCCGATGTACGGCGCGAGGTCGCGCACGCGGCGCATCTCGACGAGGGAGGCGGGCAGGAAGCCGCGCAGGCCGATGTCGAGGATGAGACCGCCCTTGACGACCTCGATGACGGTGCCGGTGACGACGCCGTCGTCCTCCTTGATCTTCTCGATGTCGCCCCAGGCGCGCTCGTACTGAGCCCGCTTCTTGGACAGGATCAGACGGCCTTCCTTGTCCTCCTTGGTGAGGACCAGAGCCTCGACCTCATCACCCACGGTCACGACCTCGTCCGGGTCGACATCGTGCTTGATGGACAGCTCGCGGGACGGGATGACGCCCTCGGTCTTGTAGCCGATGTCGAGAAGGACCTCGTCGCGGTCGACCTTGACGACGGTGCCCTCGACGAGGTCGCCGTCGTTGAAGTACTTGATGGTCGCGTCGACAGCGGCGAGGAAGTCCTCCGCGGACCCGATGTCGTTGACGGCAACCTGCGGGGTGGTGGTGGTCATGTAGTAGGGGCTCCGATGTGGATAGTTCGTGATCAGTCGGAACGGAGATTGTCCGGCCGGACCGCGGCCGTTCCGAAGGATTGCTGGACAGGGCACGTGCAGAACACGCACCGGGTCAGTCTACGGACGAGGGAAAAAGGAAGCAACACGCGCCCCGCCGTGCGGGTCCGGCTCAGAACTGTGTGACGCCGTACGGGGCGGTCGGGGTCTCCATGAAGTCCTGCAGGTCCCGCAGCGCGTCCTCGTCCCGGGCCACGATCAGCCCGGCCTGCGCGAGGGTGCTGGCCTTCACCGCCCCGAGGTACAGGGACCCCAGCACGTCCACCCGCATCGCCACGTCCGCGCCGTCGGGCAGCTCCACCGCGGGCACCGACCGCCCGGCCTCGTCGTCGGCGGTGCGCGGCCGGTCGCGGAGCCGCTCGACCACGGGCGTCCCGCCGGTGGTGTCCAGCGCCCAGACGCCGTCGGCGTAGCCCATCGAGTCCACGAGGGAGATGACGATCCGCCCGCGCGGGGTGTACGGGCGGGCGACCAGCGCGGCGGCCGGGTCCAGGACCCGCACCCACACCTTGTCCGACTCGGCCGTGACGCGGTACTTGGCGCGGTCCGCCATCGCCCACACCAGCGGGTCCTCCACGGGGGCACGGCCGAAGCGCACCTGGTCCACGAGGTCCAGGGACGTCACGAACTCCCAGAGGGCGATCGACACGTCCGGGGACGCGCCCACGAGGTCGAGCACCGTCAGGGTCAGCGGGTAGGACGTGTTCGGCTCGAACCGGTAGGTCACGTAGCCGTCCGGGCGCATCCCGTCGTCGTAGTGCACGGCGCAGCGCACCTCCGGGTCCGCCTTCTGGGGGGTGATGGCGTACTCCCCCGTGTACTCGGGCCAGTGGTAGGCCACCCGGCTCACCGACCCGTGCGAGCTCTCGTGGAAGCGCTGGAAGAGCACGGGGGCGAGCCGGCGCACCGCCTCGCCGTCGGCCATCTCCACGCTGCCCACGGTGGGCGCCTTGAGCTGCAGGCGGGTGGTGGCGTCCACGGTGACCTCGCGGTTGAACGTGGCCGCGCCGAAGCCGAACCGGCCGTAGATGGTGGCCTCGGTCGCGGTCAGCAGCGCCACGGGGTAGCCGTCCCGCCGGGCGCGGTCGAGCTCCCCCGTCATGAGCCGGCGCAGCAGCCCGCGGCGGCTGTGCGTGGGCCGGACGGTGACCTCGGAGATGAGCCGGGCGCGCAGCAGCCGGCCGCGGCCCGCGTTGAGCGAGCCCTCCCAGGAGGTGAAGGTCGCCACGGGCCGCTGCGTGGGCAGCGCCGCCTCCGGCACGGCGTGGGGGTACGCCCCCCGCAGCCGCACCCGCTCGGCGTGCATCCAGGACAGGGTGCGCTCGAGGGTCTCGTCGGTCGGCTCCGCCTGGTGGAAGCCCTGCCGGATGGCCCTCACCCACTCCACGGCCGCCGGATTGGCCGCGACGCCCCCGGGGCCCACGCCGAACTCCGCGAAGGTGTAGTCGTGCCCGTTCGCCGAGTAGGACTCGGTCACGGTGCCGGGGGTGGACGGTGTCGTCGGAGCGTCGTGCAGGGGGTCCATGGCGTGTTCCTCGTTCGCGGTGGGATCGGGCGGCGGGCCGGCCGGGGCGCCGGTCCGGCCGGTCAGTGGGCGGCCTCGTGCCAGGAGCGGCCCGCGCCGACGTTGACCTCCAGCGGCACGGACAGCTCGGCGGCGCCGCCCATCTCCTCGCGCAGCACCCGCTCCACGGTCTCCCGCTCCCCGCGGACCACCTCCACCACGAGCTCGTCGTGGACCTGCAGGAGCATCCGGGAGCCGAGCCCCTCGTCGGCGAAGCGCCGGTCCACGCCGAGCATCGCCTTCTTGATGATGTCCGCGGCCGATCCCTGGATGGGTGCGTTGAGGGCGGCGCGCTCGGCCATGGAGCGCAGCTGCCGGTTGTCGCTGGAGAGGTCCGGGAGGTACCGGCGCCGGCCGTCGATCGTGGCCGTGTACCCGTCCTCGCGGGCCTGCTCCACGACCCCGCGCAGGTAGTCGCGCACCGCCCCGAACCGGGTGAAGTAGTCGCTCATCAGGGTGCGGGCCTCGTCCACGGGGATCCGCAGCTGCTTGGAGAGCCCGAAGGAGCTCAGCCCGTACACCAGCCCGTAGCTCATGGCCTTGACCTTGGAACGCATGGGGGCGGTGACCTCCTCGGGTGCCACGCCGAAGATCTTGGCGCCCACGAAGCGGTGCAGGTCCTCGCCGCTGCGGAACGCCTCGATCAGCGCCTCGTCCCCGGACAGGTGCGCCATGATGCGCATCTCGATCTGGGAGTAGTCGGCGGTCAGCAGCTGGTCGTAGGCCCGCCCGTCCTCGGGGCGCCCGACGACGAAGAGCCCGCGGATGCGGCGGCCCTCCTCGGTGCGCACCGGGATGTTCTGCAGGTTGGGGTTGGTCGAGGACAGCCGGCCGGTGGCGGCGACGTTCTGCATGTAGGTGGTGTGCACGCGGCCGTCCTCGGCGATGGCCTTCTGCAGGCCCTCGACGGTCTGGCGGAGCTTGTTGGCGTCCCGGTAGGCCAGCAGGCCGGCGAGGAAGCGGTGGCCCTTCGAGTCCGGGTCGGTGCGGGTGAGCAGCTCCGCCACGGCGTCCGCGTCCGTGGTGTAGCCGGACTTGATCTTCTTGGTCTTCGGCAGCCCCAGCTCCTCGAACATCACCTGCTGCAGCTGCTTGGTGGAGCCCAGGTTCACCGGCTCCTCGATCTGGGCGTGCGCCTCCTGCTGCGCCTGCTCGATCACGCGGGCGAAGTCGTCGAGCAGGACCTGCACCCCCTCGGGGTCCACGGCGATCCCGGCGAGCTCCATCCGGCCCAGCACCACGGCCAGGGGCAGCTCGAGGTCCGTGAGCAGGGCGGTCTGGTGGGTCTCGGCCAGCTTCTCCCGCAGGTGCCGGGACAGCTGCACGGTCGCGACCGCCAGCTCCGCCTCCCGCCGCAGCACCGCCGGCGCCGGCCAGGGCTGCTCGTCGAGGGCGAGCTGCTGCTGGCCCTCCGCGGCGGAGCCGTCCGCCGCGGGCGCCACGGCCAGGCCCAGCCGGTCCTCGAGCAGGGCGGGGAGCTCGTAGCTGCGCCGGGCGGGCTGCAGCAGGTAGGCCGAGAGCTGGGGGTCGTCCACGACCCCGGCCAGCGGCAGCCCGCGCACCGCGAGGGACTTCCAGACGTCCTTGACCCCGTCCACGATCTTGGGCCGGTCCGCGTCGGCCAGCCAGCGGGCCAGCGCGGACTCCAGCGCGGAGTCCGCCGCCGCGAGGTCGAGGAACAGCGCGGCCGGCCGGTCCTCGCCGCGGGCGAGGACCAGGCCGGAGAGCTCGCGGGCGCCGGGCAGGACGGGGTCGTCCTCGCGGTGCAGGGCGTGCAGCACCACGGCGTCCTGGCCGTCGGCCAGCCACCGCTCCAGCTCCTCGGCGGTGCCGGGACGCCCGATCTCGCCCAGGCCCAGGTCGGCCGGCGGCGCGGCCTCCTCCGCGGGGCGGCCGAAGGCGTCGAAGAGCCGGTTGCGCAGGCCGTCGCCGAACTCGAGGTCGTCGAAGACCTCCCGCACGGCCTCGGCGTCGGGCACGGGCAGCCCGGCCTCGGCGAGGTCGATCTCCAGCCCGAGGTCGGTGATCAGGCGGTTGAGCCGCCGGTTGCGCTCGACCGCCGTGCGGTGCTCGCGCAGCGCCTCGCCCTTCTTGCCCTTGACCCGGTCCGCGTGCGCGAGGATCGTGTCGACGCCGCCGTAGGCGAGGATCCACTTGGCGGCGAAGCCCGCCCCCACGCCCGGGACCCCCGGGAGGTTGTCGGCCTGCTCGCCGGTGAGCGCCGCGAGGTCCGGGTAGTGCCGCGGCGGCACCTTGTACTTCTCCACCACGGCGGCGGCGTCCATGTGCTTGAGGTCGGACGGGGTGCGCCCGGGATAGACGACCGTGACGTGCTCGTCGATCATCTGGAAGGCGTCCCGGTCCCCGGAGAAGACGAGCACCTCGTAGTCCTGCTCGGCGCCGCGGCGGGCCAGGGTGGCCAGGACGTCGTCGGCCTCGTGGCCCTCGGCGGTGACCACGGGCACGCCCAGGGCGTCGAGGATCCGGCGGATCTGCGGGACCTGCCCGTGGAACTCCTCGGGCGTCTCGTCCCGTCCGCCCTTGTACTCCTCGTACTCCTGGGAGCGCAGGGTGGGCCCCTCCAGGTCGAAGGAGACCACCAGGTGCGTGGGCTTCTGCTCCCGCACCAGCTTCACGAGGGTGTTCACGAAGCCGTAGACGGCCTCGGTGTGCCGGCCGTCGGAGGTCACGAAGGCCGGCCCGCCGCCGTACTCCGCGGCGCGGGACAGCGCGAAGAACGCGCGGAAGGCCAGGGAGTGGCCGTCCACCAGCAGCAGCTTCCGGTCGGGCCGGGAGACCGGGAGGGGGATCTCGACGTCGACGGGGTGGTCGGTCTCGGTCCCGACGGTCACCGTGCGCACGGCGGTGTCGGGGGTCACGTCGGGCTGCGTCTGCTGCGTCGTTTCACTCACCCGACCATCCTAGGGCCCGGGCCGGGCGCCCCGGGGGCCCGGGCGGGCGGGTCGCCCGGGCCGGTCAGGCGACCTGGTTGATGATGGCCTCGGCGACCTCGCGCATGGACAGCCGGCGGTCCATCGAGGTCTTCTGGATCCAGCGGAACGCCTCGGGCTCGGTGAGGCCCATCTTGGTGGTCAGCAGCGACTTCGCCCGCTCCACGAGCTTGCGGGTGGCGAACTGCTCCTTCATGTCCGAGACCTCGCGCTCGAGCGCGGCGATCTCCTCGGCGCGGGAGATGGCGATCTCGATGGCGGGCACGAGGTCGTCCACCGTGAACGGCTTGACCACGTAGGCCATCGCCCCGGCCTCCCGGGCCCGCTCGACGAGCTCCCGCTGGCTGAAGGCGGTCAGCAGGACCACCGGGGCGATCCGGTCGGAGGCGATCTGCTCCGCCGCGGTGATCCCGTCCAGGACCGGCATCTTCACGTCCATGAGCACGAGGTCCGGGCGGTGCTCGCGGGCGAGCTCGACGGCGCGCTGGCCGTTCTCGGCCTCCGCGACCACCTCGTAGCCGGCGTCGCGGAGCATCTCCACGATGTCCAGGCGGATCAGGGTCTCGTCCTCGGCGACCACCACCCGGCGGGCCGGGCGCAGGTCGCTCTCCGCCGCCTCGCCGGGGAGGTCCTCCCGGGCCCCGGGGTCCTCGGCCGGGGCGGGGTTCGGCTGCTCCGTCACGCTGTCTCCTTGGCTGCTGGTGCGTCCTGGCCCGCGCGCGCGGGCCACGGGGGTCTCGGTGCCGGCGGCGCCCGGATCCCCGGCACCGCGCGTTGCGCCCGATCAGCCCCAGCCTATAACTGTTGTACAGTGGTCGAGCGCAGGAGCCGCCCTCCCGAGGCGGCGCGGACTGCGACCGCGGGCCCAAGTGGCGGAATTGGCAGACGCGCCGCACTCAAAATGCGGTTCCCCTGGAGTGTGGGTTCGAGTCCCACCTTGGGCACCAGCACCCCGGACCGACGGTCCGGGGTCTTCTCGTACCACCCCTCCTGTCCGTCCCGCCGGTCCGTGCGGGCACCCGGCGCGGTCAGGCCGCGGGCCCCCGCTCCCGCACCAGGTTGGTGACGCGGGCCGTGGACAGCCGCCGCCCCCGCTCGTCGGTCATCACGACCTCGTGCACGGTGAGCGTGGCGCCCAGGTGCAGCGCGGTGCACGTGCCGGTGACCGTCCCGGAGGCCACGCCGCGCTGGTGCGTGGCGTTGACGTCGACGCCCACGGCGTACCGCCCCGGACCGGCGTGCACGCTCGCCGCCGTGGAGGCGAGCGTCTCGGCCAGAACGCAGTGCGCTCCCCCGTGCAGGATCCCGCCCGGCTGGGTGTTCGGCTCGACCGGCATCGTGGCGACCGACCGCCCGGGCGTGAGCTCCGTGAACCGGATGCCCATCGCCCGGGCGAGCCCGCCCATCCCGTGGCCGGGGAAGGCGGCGTGCAGCTCCTCGGGGACCCCGTGCTCGCGCAGGTCCCGGGAGTGCTCCTCGGGGGTCATGCCGGCCGGCCCGGTCAGGACTCGCGCCACGGTCCCACGTGCTCGCGCTGCCGCTGGCCGCTGAGCAGCTCACCGGCGTCCGCGACGTCGCCCACGCGGTGGACCTTGACGAGGTTGGTGGTGCCGGCGACCCCGGGGGGCGAGCCGGCGCAGATCACGACCATGTCGTCCTTGCCGGCCAGGCCCTGCTCCTGCAGGTGCAGGTCCACCTGCCGGGTCATGTCGTCCGTGTGGTCGACCTTCGCCACCTGGATGGGCTGCACGCCCCACAGCAGGGACATGAGCGCCGTGACCAGGGGCTCCGGGGTGAACGCGAGGATCGGGTGGGACGGGCGCAGCCGGGACAGCCGGCGGGCGGAGTCCCCGGACTGGGTGAACGTGCAGAGGTAGCTGACGTCGAGCTGCCGGGCGATGGTCACCGCCGCGCGGGTCACCGCACCCCCGCGGGTGCGCGGCTCCGTGCCCAGGGCGGGCACGCGCTCGAGGGCCTGGGACTCGGTGGCCTCGATGATCCGGGCCATCGTCTCGATGGTCTCGATCGGGTACTTGCCCACCGAGGTCTCCCCGGAGAGCATGACCGCGTCCGCGCCGTCGAGGACGGCGTTGGCGCAGTCGGAGGCCTCGGCCCGGGTGGGGCGCGGGCTGTCGATCATCGACTCCAGCACCTGGGTCGCGACGATCACGGGCTTGGCCCAGCGCCGGGCCAGCTCGATGGCGCGCTTCTGCACGATCGGCACCTGCTCCAGCGGCAGCTCCACGCCGAGGTCGCCGCGGGCCACCATGATGCCGTCGAACGCGTCGATGATCTCGTGCAGGGAGTCCACGGCCTGCGGCTTCTCGATCTTCGCGATCACCGGCAGCCGCCGGCCCTCCTCGTCCATGATCTCGTGCACCCGCACGATGTCCTTGGCGTCGCGCACGAAGGACAGGGCGATGAGGTCCACGCCGCGGCGCAGGGCCCAGCGCAGGTCGTCCTCGTCCTTGTCGGACAGGGCCGGGACGTTCACGGCCACGCCCGGCAGGTTGATGCCCTTGTTGTTGGACACCGGCCCGCCCACGACCACCTCGGTGGTCACCGTGGTGTCCGAGACGGCGGTGGCGCGCAGGGCCACCCGGCCGTCGTCGATGAGCAGCGGGTCGCCCACGTTCACGTCGCCCGGCAGGCCCTTGTGCGTGGTGGAGCACAGGCTCGGCGTGCCCTCGACGTCGTCGACCGTGATGGAGAACTCGTCGCCGGGCAGCAGCTCGTGGGGGCCGTCCGCGAAGCGGCCCAGCCGGATCTTCGGCCCCTGCAGGTCCGCGAGGATCGCGACCGTCTGCCCGGCGTCCGCCGAGGCGCGCCGCAGGTTCTCGTAGGACGCGTCGTGCACGGAGTGGTCGCCGTGGCTCATGTTGAGCCGGGCCACGTTCATGCCGGACCGGATCGCCTGGGAGAGGTTCTCGTACGAGGAGATGGCCGGGCCGATCGTGGCCACGATCTTAGCTCGTCGCATGTGTGCCGCCTTGGGTCGAGGGGTGCCACCGGGGAGGACGTGCACAGCACTGCGGCCGGGGGCGGGGAGGTCGTGTCCAGCCTACCAACGCCGCCGCCGGTGTCGAGGCGGGCGGGTCCCCGCCCGGCGCCGGACGTGCGACGGCGCGGGCCGCGCTCCCTCCGTGGGAAGGGGGCGCGGCCCGCGCCGTGGTGCTGTGGTGCTGTGGTGCTGTGGTGCTGTGGCGCCGTGCTACAGGCTGAGGTCGATGGCCCGGTCCGTGGGGGCCACCGGCTCCGGCAGCCGGGTCGAGCCCATGAGGAAGCGCTCGACGGCCGCCGCGCAGGCGCGGCCCTCGGCGATCGCCCACACGACCAGGGACTGGCCGCGGCCGGCGTCGCCGCACGCGAACACGCCGTCCACGCTGGTCATGTAGCGGTCGTCGCGGGCCAGGTTGGTCCGGCCGTCCAGCTCGGCGCCGATCTGCTCGGTGATGTCCTCGGACTCGTTGCCGGTGAAGCCCAGCGCCAGGAAGACCAGGTCCGCCGGGATCACCCGCTCGGTGCCCTCCTTCGGTGCGCGCCGCCCGTCGGGCAGGTACTCGGTCTCGGCGACCTTCAGCCCGGTGAGCCGGCCGTCCTCCCCCACGAACTCCACGGTGGAGGCCAGGTAGGTGCGGTCGCCGCCCTCCTCGTGGGAGGTCGAGACCTCGAAGACCTTCGGCATCATGGGCCACGGATCGGCGTCGGAGCGGTCGGCGGCCGGCTGGCGCCCGATCGCCAGGGACGTGATCGACGCCGCGCCCTGCCGGTTGGCGGTGCCGATGCAGTCGGAGCCGGTGTCGCCGCCGCCCAGCACGATGACGTGCTGGCCCTGCGCCGAGATCTGGTCCTCGACCTCGTCGCCGGCCACCACGCGGTTGCCCTGCACCAGGTAGTCCATCGCGAAGTGGACGCCGTCGAGCTCCCGGCCGGGGATCTGCAGGTCCCGCGGCCGGGTGGCGCCGGTGGCGACCACCACGGCGTCGTAGCGGCGCTTGAGCTGGTCCCAGGTGATGTCCTTGCCGATCTCCACCCCCGGCCGGAAGCGGGTGCCCTCGGCGCGCATCACGTCCAGGCGGCGGTCGAGCACCTCCTTCTCCATCTTGAAGTCGGGGATGCCGTAGCGCAGCAGCCCGCCGATCCGGTCGTCGCGCTCGTAGACCGCGACCGTGAACCCGGCCTGGGTCAGCTGCTGGGCCACCGCGAGGCCGCCGGGCCCGGAGCCCACGACCGCCACGGTCTTGCCGACCAGGCGCTGCGGGACGAACGGCCGGATGATGCCCTCGTCGAAGCCCATCTCGCCGATCGAGTACTCGATCTGCTTGATGGTCACCGCGGGCTGGTTGATGCCGAGCACGCACGAGGACTCGCACGGCGCCGGGCAGACCCGCCCGGTGAACTCCGGGAAGTTGTTGGTGGCGTGCATCCGCTCGACCGCCTCGGCGTCGAGGCCCCGCCACACGAGGTCGTTCCACTCGGGGATCAGGTTGCCGAGGGGGCAGCCCTCGTGGCAGAAGGGGATCCCGCAGTCCATGCACCGGCCGGCCTGCTTCTGCAGCACCCCCCGGTCCTGGGCCTCCTGGACCTCCTTCCAGTCCATGATCCGGACGGGCACCGGCCGCTTGGGGCGGTCGACGCGCTCGGTCACCTTCAGAAAACCGCGCGGATCAGCCACGGGTCGTCACCTCCAGGATCTTGTGCCATGCCTCGTCGCCGTCGGGGTCCTGCCCCTCGCTCCGGGCCTGTTCGCGGATGCCCTGCACGGCGGCGTACTCCCGCGGCAGGACCTTGGTGAAGCGCCCGAGCGTGGCCACCGGGTCGGCCAGGAGCCGGTCCGCGAGCTCGGAGCCGGTCTCCTCGGCGTGCCTCGTGATGAGCGCCAGGACGGCCTCGGCGTCCGCCTCGTCCAGCGGCAGCAGCTGGAGCTCGCCGCTGTCCCGGGCCTGCTTGTTGACCGAGGTCTCGGCGAGGTCGATCACGTAGGCGACGCCGCCGGACATGCCGGCGCCGAAGTTGCGCCCGGTGCGGCCGAGCACCAGGGCGGTGCCGCCCGTCATGTACTCGCAGCCGTGGTCCCCGATGCCCTCGACCACCGCGGTGGCGCCCGAGTTGCGCACCAGGAACCGCTCGCCCACGGTGCCGCGCAGGAAGATCTCCCCGCTCGTGGCGCCGTAGCCGATGACGTTGCCGGCGATGACGTTCTCGGAGGCCTCGAACACCGCGTCCCGCTCGGGGCGCACGATGATCCGCCCGCCGGAGAGGCCCTTGCCGCTGTAGTCGTTGGCGTCGCCCTCGAGCCGCAGGGTGATGCCCTGCGGGAGGAACGCGCCGAGGGACTGGCCGGCCTGGCCCGTGAGCGTCACGTCGATCGTGTCGTGGGCGAGCACGTCCGTGCCGAACGTGCGCGTCACCACGTGGCCGAGCATCGTGCCGACCGCGCGGTCCGTGTTGATGATGTGCTGCTGGATCCGCACGGGCTCCCGCTTCTCCAGGGCGGCCCGGGAGAGCCGGATCAGCTCGTTGTCGAAGTGCTTCTCCAGCTCGTGGTCCTGGCCGCGCATGTTGCGCACTGCCGCGCCCCGGTGCTCGAGCACCGTGGAGTGCAGGACCGGCGAGAGGTCCAGCCCGTGCGCCTTCCAGTGCGCGATGGCGTCCTTGGTCTCGAGGACCTCGGCGTGGCCGACGGCCTCCTCGATCGAGCGGAAGCCCAGCTGCGCCAGGTACTCCCGGACCTCCTCGGCGATGAACTCGAAGAAGTTCACCACGTGCTCCGCCTTGCCCGTGAACCGCTTGCGCAGCTCCGGGTTCTGGGTGGCGACGCCCACGGGGCAGGTGTCCAGGTGGCACTTGCGCATCATGATGCAGCCCTCGACGATCAGCGGGGCCGTGGCGAAGCCGAACTCCTCCGCGCCGAGCAGCGCGGCGACCAGCACGTCCCGGCCGGTCTTCATCTGCCCGTCCGCCTGGACCACCACGCGGTCCCGGAGCCCGTTCAGCATCAGCGTCTGCTGGGTCTCGGCGAGGCCGAGCTCCCACGGGGCGCCGGCGTGCTTGAGCGAGTTCAGCGGGGCGGCGCCCGTGCCGCCGTCGTGCCCGGAGACGAGCACCACGTCGGCCTTGGCCTTGGTGACGCCGGCGGCCACGGTGCCGATGCCGATCTCGGAGACCAGCTTCACGTGCACGCGGGCCCGCGGGTTGGACCGCTTGAGGTCGTAGATCAGCTGCGCCAGGTCCTCGATCGAGTAGATGTCGTGGTGCGGCGGCGGCGAGATCAGGGACACGCCCGGGGTGGAGTGGCGGGTCTGGGCGATCCACGGGTACAGCTTCTGCGCCATCAGCTGGCCGCCCTCGCCGGGCTTGGCGCCCTGGGCCATCTTGATCTGGATGTCGTCGGCGTTGGTCAGGTACAGGCTCGTGACGCCGAAGCGCCCGGAGGCCACCTGCTTGATCGCCGAGCGCCGCCGCGGGTCCAGCAGCCGGTCGACGTCCTCGCCGCCCTCACCGGTGTTGGACTTCCCGCCGAGCCGGTTCATGGCGATGGCCAGGGTCTCGTGGGCCTCCTGGGAGATGGAGCCGTAGCTCATGGCCCCCGTCTGGAAGCGCTTGACGATCGAGCTGACGGGCTCGACCTCCTCGAGCGGCACGGGCTTGCGGTCCGAGGAGAAGCCGAGCAGCCCGCGCAGGGTCAGCAGCTTCTTCGTCTGGTCGTCCACGAGCTTCGTGTAGGACTTGAAGATGTCGTAGCGGCCGGTGCGGGTCGCGTGCTGCAGCCGGAAGACGGTCTGCGGGTTGAACAGGTGCGGCGGGCCGTCCCGGCGCCAGTCGTACTCGCCGCCCGTCTCGAGGTCCCGGTAGGGCTCGGTCACGCCGTCGGAGGGGTAGGCCCGGCGGTGGCGGAACGCGGTCTCCTCCGCGATCACGTCGAGGCCGATGCCGCCGATCTGGGTGTGGGTGCCGGTGAAGTAGTCGTCCACGAGCTCCCGGGACAGGCCGAGCGCCTCGAAGACCTGGGCCCCGCAGTAGGAGGACACGGTGGAGATGCCCATCTTGGACATGATCTTCTGCACGCCCTTGCCCAGGGCCTTGATCAGGTTGTGCACGGCGTGCTCGGTGGTGATGCCGGTGAGGTCGCCCGAGCGCACGAGCTCCTCCGCGGACTCCATCGCCAGGTACGGGTTCACCGCGGACGCGCCGTAGCCGATGAGCAGGGCCACGTGGTGGACCTCGCGCACGTCGCCGGCCTCCACGATCAGCGCCACCTTGGTGCGGGTCGCCGAGCGCAGGAGGTGGTGGTGCACGGCCGAGGTCAGCAGCAGGGAGGGGATGGGCGCCCACGCGCCGTTGGAGTCGCGGTCGGAGACGATGACGTACTCCACGCCGCGGGCCACGGCCGCGGAGACCTTCTCGCAGATCTCCGCGATCCGGGCGCGCAGGGACTCCGCGCCGCCGTCGGGCCGGTACAGGCCCCGCACCTTGAGGGCCGCGGGCATCCCGTCCTCGCCCTCGATGTGCAGGAACTGGTCCAGCTGGTCGTTGTCGATCACCGGGAAGTCCACCGCGATCTGGCGGGTGCGCACCCGCTCGGTGGTCAGCAGGTTCCCGGAGGGCCCCACGGAGCCGCGCAGGCTCGTGACGAGCTCCTCGCGGATGGCGTCCAGCGGCGGGTTGGTGACCTGGGCGAAGGACTGCACGAAGTAGTCGAACAGGGTGCGCGACTTCTCGGAGAGCACGGCGATCGGGGTGTCGGTGCCCATCGCGTAGATGGGCTCGGCGCCCTTGGCCGCCATGGGCCCGACGATCATCTTCAGCTCCTCCTGCGTGTACCCGAAGGTCTTCTGCCGCAGGGTGATGGAGGAGCGCGGGTGGACCATGTGCTCGCGCTCGGGGAGGTCGCTGATGTCGACGATGTTGCCGTCGGCCCACTCCTCCCACGGGGCGGCCGAGGCGATCTGGGCCTTGATCTCGGCGTCCTCGACGATCCGGCCCTGCGCGGTGTCCACGAGGAACATCGTGCCCGGGGACACGCGGCCCTTGCGCACGATCTTGCGGTCCCCGACGTCGACGACGCCGACCTCCGAGGCGAAGACCACCAGGCCGTCGTCCGTGACCCAGAAGCGGCCGGGGCGCAGACCGTTGCGGTCCAGCAGCGACCCGACCTGCACGCCGTCGGTGAAGGCCACCGCGGCCGGGCCGTCCCACGGCTCCATGAAGGAGGCGTGGTAGCGGTAGAACGCCTTCCGGGCGGGGTCCATGGTCTCGTGGTTCTCCCAGGCCTCCGGGATCATCATCATCATGGCCTGGGTGACGGGCCGGCCCGAGAGCACGAGCAGCTCGGCGACCTCGTCCAGGGACTGCGAGTCGGACGCGCCCTCCGAGCAGATGGGGAACAGCTCCTCGGGGCTGCGGCCCAGCAGCGGGGACTTCAGCTGCGACTGGCGGGCGCGCATCCAGTTCCGGTTGCCCTTGACGGTGTTGATCTCGCCGTTGTGCGCGAGCGTGCGCATGGGCTGGGCCAGGGGCCACGAGGGGAAGGTGTTGGTGGAGAACCGGGAGTGCACGATCGCGAGCTCGGTGCTGAACCGGTCGTCGGAGAGGTCCGGGTAGAAGGGCTCGAGCTGCTGGGTGGTCAGCATGCCCTTGTAGACGATGGTGCGGGAGGACAGCGAGGGGAAGTACACGCCGGCCCGGTTCTGGGCTCGCTTGCGCAGCCGGAACGCCTTCTGGTCCAGGCGCCGCCGGGCGGCCTCGTCCGCGGGCTCCGGCGCGGTCTCGGCCACGAAGAGCTGCACGAAGTACGGCATCACCTCGAGCGCGGACCGGCCCACCACGGACTCGGCCACGGGGACGGGCCGCCAGCCGAGGACCTGCAGCTCCTCGGAGCGCGCGAGCTCCTCGAGGGCGGCCTGGACCCGCTCCGCGTTCTCCCCGCCGTGCGGAAGGAAGGCGGTGCCCACGGCGTAGCCGCCCAGGGGCGGCAGCTCGAAGTCCAGCACGGCGCGGAAGAAGGCGTCGGGCAGCTGCGTCAGCAGCCCGGCGCCGTCACCGGTGCCCTCGTCGCCGCCCACGGCGCCGCGGTGCTCGAGGTTGCGCAGCGCCGTCAGCGCGGCGTCGACGATCTCGTGGCTGGGGGTGCCGTTGAGGGTCGCGACCACGGCCAGGCCGCAGGCGTCCTTCTCCTCGTCCGGGTGGTAGAGGCCCTGTTCCTCGGGCGCGTTCGAGAACTGCTCGAACGGGGACGTCGCCTGCTCCTGAGCGGTCTCGGCAGGAGCGGTCTCGGCGGGAGCGGCCGGACGCGGGTCCGTGCCGTCCTGGGCAGAATTGTCACCGGGGGTGCCGGCCGGGGTAGAGGTCATGACTGACGTCTCCTCACCATGGGATGCGGTCAACAGGAGCGGCCCCCGCGGCAGGGCTCCGGTCGGGAGGTGCCGCCGGATCGTGAGCTGCCCCCGGCGTCCTCGAGCAGTGGTCGTGGAGGTGCCGGGCGGCGGAAGGGCCCCGTTCCAGGAAGGTCCGGCGGTGGACGATCGTGGCGTGCACCGGAGGCGGCGGACGTGGTTCACCCGTCCGCCGGTCAGGCGCCAGAGAAATCTAGCACTCAGATGTTACAGCTCTGAAAACTCCCGGGCCAGGTACTGGATCCCGGCTCCCGGTGCGGTGCTCAGGCGTGCGCGGCCCCCACGGCGCCGCGGGCCCGGCGGCGGCGGAGCACGACCGCCGCGAACAGGGTCAGCCCGAGCAGGACCAGCCCCAGGGAGGTCCACACGTGCACGCGCTGGCCCAGCACCATGAGGGCCGGGTCGATCCGCAGGAACAGCTCGATGAGCATCCGCCCGAGGCCGTAGTGCACGAGGTAGAGGGCGAACAGGCGGCCCCCGTCCAGGCGGAACCTCCGGTCCAGCGCCAGCAGCAGCACCACGCCGAGCAGGTTCCACAGGGACTCGTAGAGGAACGTGGGGTGGAAGAGCGTGTCCGCCGGAAGCCCGGCGGGGAAGTTCGCGCCGGAGGGGTCGATCTCGAGCCCCCACGGGAGGGTGGTGGGCCGCCCGAACAGCTCCTGGTTGAACCAGTTGCCCCAGCGGCCGATCGCCTGGGCGAGCAGCAGCCCGGGGGCGGCGGCGTCGGCGAAGACCGCCAGGGGGATCCCGTGCCGGCGGCAGACCCACCACGCGGCGAGGGCCCCGAACGCCACGGCCCCCATGATCCCGAGGCCGCCCTCCCAGATCCGCAGCGCGTCGAGGGGGTCGGCGCCCGGGCCGAAGTAGCCGGCCGGGTCGGTGATCAGCACGTGGTACACCCGGGCGCCCACGATCCCGGCGGGCACGGCCCACATCACGATGTCCCACACGATCTCCGGGTCCAGCCCCCGGGCCGCCCAGCGGCGCGTGGTCAGCCACAGCGCGGCCGCGATGCCCAGGAGGATGCACAGGGCGTAGGCGTGCACGGTCAGGGGGCCGACCGAGAAGCCGGACCAGTCCGGGGAGGGGATGCCCTGCCGGAGCGGGGCGCTCATCAGGGCGGGCACGGGGGGAACGGCGCTCAGCAGCATGCGGTGGGGCCTCGGCTCGTGGGGTCGTCGGGACGGGCGGCCCGGCCCCCGTGCAGGGGCGGGGCCGCCCGGTCACGCTATCAGGAGCGCCCGGCCAGTTCCCGGGTCAGGGCGCCCACGGCCTCGGGGCCGCCGTCGGCCAGCGCCTGCACGAGCGCGGTGCCCACGATGACACCGTCCGCGTACGCGCCGATCTCCTCGACGTGCTCCCGGCGGGAGACCCCCAGGCCCACGCAGACGTGCTGGGCGCCGGCCGCGCGCGTGTCGGCGACGAGCTGCTCGGCGACGTCGGAGACGGCGTCCCGGGCCCCCGTGACGCCCATCACGGAGACCGCGTAGACGAAGCCGCTCGCGGCCTTGACCACGAGGTCGAGGCGTTCCCGGGAGGAGGAGGGCGCCACCAGGAAGATCCGGTCCAGGCCGTGGGCCCGGGACGCGGCGAACCACTCGGCGGCCTCGTCCGGGATCAGGTCCGGGGTGATCATGCCCGCTCCCCCGGCCTCGGCGAGCCGCCGGGCGAAGGTGTCCACGCCCATCTGCAGGACCGGGTTCCAGTAGGTCATCACCACGGGCACCGCGTCGGTGCGCTCGGCCACGGCGCGGACCACCCGGAACACGTCGGCCACCCGGAAGCCGTTGGCCAGGGCCGTCGTCGTCGCGTGCTGGATGACCGGCCCGTCCATGACGGGGTCCGAGTACGGGATGCCGATCTCGATGACGTCCGCGCCGTTGGTGCCGAGGGCCACGGCCGCCTCGATGGACTCCTCCACGGTCGGGAAGCCCGCCGGGAGGTAGCCCACCAGGGCCGGCCGGCCCTGCGCGCGGCACTCGGCGAGGCGGGCGGAGAGCCGCGAGTCCGGGTCGGCGCTCAGGCCCGGCGGTAGGATGCGGGAGGCGAGGTCCGCCCCGGAGGTCTCGTGTCGGGTGGTGCTCACAGTCGCTCGCCCTTCTCGCCGAGCTCAGCCTCGGCGCTGTCGTCCGGGAGCATCCCGAACCATTCCGCGGCGGTCGCCACGTCCTTGTCGCCGCGCCCCGAGAGGGAGACGACGACGATCTTCTCGGCGGCCGCCTCCGGCCCGAGCTCCTCGACCCAGCGGCGGCCGATCTTCAGCGCCCCGGCCAGGGCGTGGGAGGTCTCGATCGCGGGGATGATGCCCTCGGTGCGGCACAGCAGCCGGAAGGCCTCCATCGCCTCCGAGTCGGTGATCGCCTCGTAGCGGGCCCGCCCGATGTCGTGCAGGTACGAGTGCTCGGGGCCCACGGCCGGGTAGTCCAGGCCCGCGGAGATCGAGTGGGACTCGAGGGTCTGCCCGTCCTCGTCCTGCATGAGGTAGGTGCGGGCGCCGTGCAGCACGCCGGGCCGGCCCAGGGAGATCGTGGCGGCGTGGCGTCCGGACTCCACGCCGTCCCCGCCGGCCTCGAGGCCGTACAGCTCCACGGAGGGGTCGTCCAGGAAGCCGTGGAAGATGCCGATCGCGTTGGAGCCGCCGCCCACGCAGGCCGCCACGGCGTCCGGGAGCCGCCCGGTCTGCGCCAGGACCTGCTCGCGGGTCTCCTCGCCGATCTGCTCGTGGAAGTAGCGCACCATGGCGGGGAACGGGTACGGCCCCGCCGCGGTGCCCAGCAGGTAGTGGGTGTGCTCGACGGAGGCGACCCAGTCCCGCAGCGCCTCGTTGATGGCGTCCTTGAGCGTGCGGGAGCCGTTGGTCACGGGCACCACGGTGGCGCCCAGCAGCTCCATCCGTGCGACGTTGAGGGCCTGCCGCCGGGTGTCCTCCTCGCCCATGTAGACCACGCACTCCATCCCGAACAGCGCGGCCGCGGTGGCCGAGGCCACGCCGTGCTGGCCGGCGCCGGTCTCGGCGATCAGCCGGGTCTTGCCCATCCGCCGCGCGAGCAGCGCCTGGCCGAGCACGTTGTTGATCTTGTGCGAGCCGGTGTGGTTGAGGTCCTCCCGCTTGAGGAAGATCCGGCACCCGGCCTCGGCGGCGAAGCGCTGGGCCTCGGTGAGCAGGGAGGGCCGGTTCGAGTAGTCGCGGGAGAGCCGCTGGAACTCGGCGATGAACTCCGGATCCGCCTTCGCCTTCTCGAAGACGTCCGTCAGCTCGTCGAGGGCGGCGATGAGGGACTCCGGCATCCACCGGCCCCCGAAGTCCCCGAAGTACGGCCCGGGGGCCTCGCGCAGGGAGGACGCCTCCGCGGCGACGGCCTCCGCCTCGGCCTCGGGGACGCGCCGGGCGGCCCGCGCGGCGGCGCCGGCCGCGCGGAAGCTCGTGATGGTCGCGGCCGGCTCGGCGCTGCGCACGAGGGCCTCCCCCACCAGGACGGCCTTGGCCCCGTGCGAGGCGTAGAGGGCGATCTGCTCCTCGCCCTCGACCCCGGACTCGGCCACGATCACGGCGTCCTGGGGCAGGAGCCCGGCAAGCCGGCCGAAGGTCTCGACGTCGGTGTCGAGCGTCTTGAGGTTGCGGACGTTGACGCCCACGATGCGGGCGCCCACGGCGACCGCGCGCTCGATCTCCTCCGGGGTGTGCGTCTCGACCAGCGCGTGCATGCCCAGCTCGTGGGTCAGCGCGAGGAAGCGGCGCAGCTCGTCGTCGGAGAGCGCGGCGACGATCAGCAGCACGAGGTCCGCCCCGTGGGCCCGCGCCTCCCAGATCTGGTACTCGTCCACCGTGAAGTCCTTGCGCAGCACGGGAACGCCCACGGCCGCGCGCACGGCGTCGAGGTCGGCCAGGGAGCCGTTGAAGCGCCGCTGCTCGGTCAGCACGGAGATCACCGAGGCGCCGCCGTGCTCGTAGGCCGCGGCCAGGCGGGCGGGGTCGTCGATCGGGGCCAGCGCGCCCTTGGAGGGGCTGGAGCGCTTGACCTCGGCGATGACCTGCACGGCGTCCGCGCTGGGTCCCCGCAGCGCCGTCTCGGCGTCCAGGGCCGGGGGCCGCTGCGCGGCCGCGCGGCGGAGCTCGTCGAGGCCGACCTGCGCGCGGCGCTCGGCCAGGTCCGCCCGGACGCCCTCGATGATGGCGTCCAGGACCGTCCCGGTGCTCTGTTGCGACATGGTTTCCTGTCCTCTCGGCGGCGCGGGCCGCCCTGGTGCGTTCGTGGGGTGCGGGCCGGTCGGGACGGCGGCCGGCTCCCGACGGGAGCCGGCCGGCCCGGGCGCGTGCCGCGCCCCCCGTGGCCGGCTCGCGCCGGCCCGGTCTCAGCCCTGGTGGTTGCGGGCCTCGTGCTTGCGCTGCTCGGAGCCGCTGCCGTGGCCCATGGAGCGGAGCACGGCACCGGCCACGAGCCCGACGGCGACCAGCACGATGCCCACGATCAGCAGGACGGTGCTGCCCACCGTGAAGCCCACCACGCCGACGATGACGCCCAGCGACATGATGCCGATGGTCACCCACGCGGCCAGCGTGTTGCCGTGCCCCACGAAGCCGGTGTGGTCGAGGACGATCTCGTTTCCGTTTGCCATGTTGTTGCACTCCCGATTTCCCTGCCGGAGCCGGCCGGCTCGGCTCGCACGGCCCCGGCGGGGCGCGGCGGTTGCTGACAGTCTGTCCAGCCCCATTGTGCCACCCCCGGGGCCGCGCCCGCGCACGCCCCACGGGACTCCGGGGCGTGCGGCCTCCCGCGGCGGCGGACCCGCGCCCGGGGTGGTCGGAGGCTCAGGCGGTGGGGTCGCGGCCCTCGGTGAGGGCGTCCCAGGAGTCGATCTCGTCCCCGCGGCGGACCGTCCCGGCCGGGGACCCGTCCGGCCCGGCGCGCTCGTAGCGGCGGGCCGCGGTCCACGACCGCCCCGCGACCAGGGCCCAGCCGCCGCACACCGCCACGAGCGCCGCGGCGGCCGCGGCGAGCCACGGCCAGACGGTCACGGCGAAGTCACCGCCGGCGTTGATCATCCCGGTGGCCTCGCCCACGGCCGTCTGCACCGCGCCGGCCGGGTCCGCGAGCACCGCCACGGACGCCGCCAGGGCGCCGAGACCGGCGAGCAGCACCACCGAGGCCACCACGGCGCGCAGCACCCGTCCGGAGATCGCCGTGGTGAGGGCGCCGGCGGCGGCGACGAGACCGAGGGCGGTGACGGCCGGGGCGGCGTCGGACCCGGCGACGTCCACGGTCACGGGCTGCAGCGTGGTCTGCACCGTGGCGGAGACCCACGTGGCGGCCGAGCAGGCGAACACGGCCAGGGCGGCCACCAGCGTGGCGAGCACCACCGTGGACCGCCGGGACAGCGCCACCCGCAGGGACGCGCGGGCCTCAGGCACGCCCGGCCCCCGTTCCCGGCACGGCCACGCGGTCGAGGTCCAGGGCCTGCAGCCGCTCGGCGAGCATGACCGCCCGCAGCGGCGCGGTGGCCTTGTTGAGGGACTCGAGGGCCTCGGTCTCGGGGTCCGAGTCGGCGACGATCCCGCCGCCGGCCTGCACGTAGGCCTTGCCGTCGACGAGCAGGGCCGTGCGGATGGCGATGGCCATGTCCATGTCCCCCGCGAAGTCGAGGTAGCCGACCACGCCGCCGTAGACGGCGCGGCGCAGGGGCTCGTACTCGTCGAGCAGGCGCAGGGCCCGGGGCTTGGGCGCGCCCGAGAGGGTTCCGGCGGGGAACGTCGCGGCGAGCACGTCGTAGGCCGTGGCGTCCGGGCGCATCCGGCCCACCACGTTGGAGCACAGGTGCATGATGTGGCTGAAGCGCTCCACCTCCATGAACTCGGTGACCTCCACCGAGCCCGGGACGGCGATCTTGGAGATGTCGTTGCGCGCGAGGTCCACGAGCATGAGGTGCTCGGAGCGCTCCTTCTCGTCCTGGAGCAGGTCCCGCTCCAGCGCGACGTCCTCCTCGACCGTGCGCCCGCGCGGGCGGGAGCCGGCGATGGGGTGGGTCACGGCCTGGTCGCCGGTGACGGTCACGAGCGCCTCCGGGGAGGAGCCCACGACGGCGAAGGGACGGCCGTCGGCGTCCTCGAAGCTGTACAGGTACATGTACGGGCTGGGGTTGATGGCGCGCAGCATGCGGTACACGTCGAGGGAGTCGGCCGTGCACTCGGTCTCGAAGCGGCGGGAGACGACGATCTGGAAGATGTCCCCGTCCACGATGGCCTTCTTGCCCTCCACGATGGAGTTCATGAACAGGGTGCGGTCCCAGCTCTGGTCGACCTTGGACTCCAGGTCACCGCGGATCTCGTCGGTGCCGGTGAGCGTCGAGGCCGTGGCGTGGCCGAGGGGCCGGGCGAGCTGCTCCAGCATCGCGTGCACCCGGTCCACCGCGTCGGCCCAGGCCTCGTCGACGCGCTCGTCGGTGTCGTCGAAGTTGACGGCGTTGGCCACGAGCATCACGGTGCCGTCCGTGTTGTCGTGGATCGCGATGTCCGAGACCAGGTTCATGGCCAGCTCGGGGATCCGCAGGTCGTCCTCGGGCGGGTGCGGGAGCTTCTCCCAGCGGCGCACGGCCTCCCAGCCCACGAAGCCCACGAGCCCCGAGGTCAGCGGCGGGACGTCCTCGAAGCGCTCCGTGTGCAGCAGCGCCATGGTGTCCCGCAGCGCCTCGACCGGGTTGCCGCCGGTGGGGGCACCGGCCGGGGCCTGCCCGATCCAGTGCGCCTCGCCGTCCCGCGCCGTGAGGGTGGCCCGGGAGTTCGCGCCGATGAACGAGTACCGGGACCACACCCCGCCCTCGGCCGCGGACTCGAGCAGGAACGTGCCCGGCCGGGCCGCCCCGTCCTCGAGCGCGAGCGCCCGGTAGAGCCCGATCGGGGTCATGGCGTCCGCGAGGATCTTGACGCGGACGGGGATGACGCGGCGCTCCGCGGCGAGCGCGCGGAACTCCTCGAGGGTGGGGCTGATGGTGCCCAGGTCCTGCATGGGTGTCGACCTGACTTCCTGGTGGCGGACGGGAGTACGGGGGTGGGCGGGTCAGACGGCGGAGACGGCGCCGAGGTCGCGGCCGTCGAAGCAGCTGCGGGTGCCGGTGTGGCAGGCCGCGCCGGTCTGGTCGACCCGGACGAGCAGCGCGTCGCCGTCGCAGTCGAGGCTGACGCTGTGCACCGCCTGGACGTTCCCGGAGGTGTCGCCCTTGCGCCAGTACTCCTGGCGGGAGCGGGACCAGAACGTCACGCGTCCCTCCGTGAGGGTCCGGCGCAGGGCCTCGTCGTCCATCCAGCCCAGCATCAGCACCTCGTGGGTGTCGTGCTGCTGCACCACGGCGGCCACGAGGCCCTGGGGGTCGCGCTTGAGCCGCCGGGCCACGGCGGGGTCGAGGACGTCGGTTCCGGGGTCGGGGGTCTGCTCGCTCATCGCCACCCATCCTATCGACCCGGCCGCACGCCCCGGGCCGGGACCGCCCGGAGGGGCCGGCGGGACCGCCCGGAGGGGCCCGGCGGGACCGCCCCGGGGCGCTCAGGAGCTCCTGCGCGGGCCCGGCCGGACGGTGGGCAGCCGGGTGGCGGCCACGGTCAGGAAGGACACCGCGAGGATCAGCACGGACAGCCCGAGGGCGTAGGTGCCCACCGCCCGGTAGCCGCCCACGAGGGCGGGGTCGAGGAAGAAGTACGGGTACCAGCCCACCATCTGCCCCCGGACCAGGGTGTAGACGGCCCACAGAGCCGGGAACACGGTGGACGCCCAGGTCGCGGCCCAGCGCAGCCGCCGGCGGCCGGGGCCCAGCAGGAAGTCGGCCACGGCGTAGACGGGCAGCACGAAGTGCAGCACCTGCGAGGACAGCGGGACGAGGAAGAAGTGGCCGAACAGCTCCGCGTTGGCGAGCAGCACCCCGAAGACCGTCCCGGACACCACGGTGTAGGTGGTGGCGATCGCCCGGAGCCCGGTCAGCCAGCCCGGCTCCTCGGCCCCGGCGGCGGTGTGCAGCAGGGCCAGCAGCAGGGCCGCCACCAGCAGGAGGGCGCTGTGGATCGTGAAGTAGCTGAACAGGTTGGAGCCCAGGCAGGTGCGCGTCACGAAGGCGCACTCGGACCGGGAGACCAGGGCCCAGACCGCGACCGCCAGGGCGCAGGCCCGGGCCGCGACGACGACGACTCGCACGTTCGACCTCCTCCCGGCCCTCCGGGCTCCAGGATAGGAGTCCCGGCGGCGGGATCCGTCCGCTCCGGGGCCCTGCCGGGGCCGGACGGTGGAGTTTATGGTGGGAGCAGGACCAGATCGGCGACGGCGGACGGGACACCAGGACGATGCGCTCCAGGACGGTGGCGGGGCGGCGGCGCGCGGCCCCCGGCGCGGTGGCGGCCGTTCTCGCCGTCGCGCTGGTGGGCGGGTGCGGGGACCCCGGCGCGCCGGGCACCCCGAGCGGCTCCCCCGGCGCCACGGCCGCGCCGGCGACCTCCTCCGCCGGGACGCCCGCGCCGGGACCGTCCGGGCCGTGGGGCGCGTACCCGGACCGGCGGGAGGCGTGCGCGGCGGTCGCCGACGACCTCCTGGCGCTCGCCCTGCTGCCGGCCGGGCTCTCGGCCGGTCCGACCGTGGCGGACGTCCAGGACGTCGAGGACGAGGTGGAGGCCGTGCGGGACGCCGCTCCGCCGGCGCTGGCCGCGGACCTCGCGCGGGTGCAGCTGCTGGTCGACTCCTACGGCGAGGCCCTGGCGGAGGACCCGTCGGCCCGCTTCGACGGGCAGGCGCTCGACGAGGCGCTCGCGCCCGTGCGGGACTGGCTGGACGAGACCTGCCGGGGCGGGGCCTGAGCCGGCGGGCTCAGCGGTGCAGCGTGGCGCTGGGCGCCTCGCCGAACCGGGTCCGGTAGGCGGTCGCGAAGCGCCCGGCGTGGGCGAAGCCCCAGCGCGCCGCGACGGCGGCGACCGTCTCGTCCGCGACCGGGTCGGCGCGGAGCAGGTCGCGGCGGGCGGCGTCCAGGCGGGCCTCCCGCAGGTGGCCGACGGGCGTGCGGCCGAGCTCCCGGCGGAACGCGGCCTGCAGCCCGCGCGGGCTCATCCGTGCCGCCGCGGCGATCTCGGCGAGGCCGATGTCCTCGTGCAGGTGCTCCTCAACGAAGGCCACCGCCCGGCGCAGCTGGGCCGGCAGCGCCGGTGCGCCCGCGGGAGGCGCCGGCTGCGCGAGAAAGGTGTTCGGGAAGCAGTGCAGCAGCGCCGTGGCCAGCGACCGGAACGCCTCGGCCCGCACCAGCGGGGTGCTCAGCGCCTCGGCGTTGGGCAGCAGGTCCTGGTGGAAGTGCCGGACCTCGGAGAGCCAGTACCGTGTCAGCTGCGGGGACGCCGGCGTGCTGCCCGTGAAGCGCAGTCCGAAGGCCGGCTCGCCCAGCAGGCCGCGCGCGAGGTCCCGGACGGCGTCCGCGTCCAGGACCACGGTGCCCAGCTCCAGCAGCCCGTCCCACCGGCCGCCGTACAGTCCCTGCGGCAGCAGGAACGGCAGGGCCGTGCTGATCTGCTCCCTCCCGGCGCTGACCGTCAGCCGCCCGGTCAGCACGTGCACCACGGAGTACGTGCCCGAGACGTCGCCCGTGCCCGAGGACGCCGAGGTGGCCAGCCGGAACCCGTGCGCCAGGAGGGGGCCCGTCGAGGCCGCGGCCATCCGCAGCTCGAACGATCCGTCGACCGGCGCCCGCATGCCGAGGCCGGTGTAGAGCTCGGACATGGCCGCGATGCCCCGGTCCGGATCGCGGGTGGAGAACGACGTCCGCCGGAGCGGGCCGCCCGGCGCGCGGGGGTCCTCCCCCGGCCCGGAGCTCTCGGAGGTGCTCATCGGTCTCCCCCGCGCGTGGGGGGGCCGCCCCCCGGCGGGGGGGCGGGCCCCCCGGGGGGGCGCGGGGGGGGGGGGGGGCGCGCCCCCCGGCCCCCCCCCCCCCGCCCGGCCCCCCC
>NZ_JBNAFK010000006.1:35319-193369 GCF_049716185.1 Kocuria sp. CH-021
CCAATCACATACCCCCGGTAAAACCTCCGCCCCCTGGTGTCCCCCCACTTTTTCAACCCCCCCCCCACCCCCCGGGGGGGGGGGGGGGGGGCCTGGGGCCCCCCCCGCGGGGGGGGCGGGGGCCCGGGGGGGGGGCCGCGGCCGCACGGTGCGCTATCGGCGGTTGAGGAGGCCGCGCAGCATGCCGCCGAGACCGCGGCCGGACCGGCCCGCGCCCGCCTGGCCGGCGGCGTTCATCCCGCGGGTGCCCCGGCGGCCGCCGGCGGCGCGCCCGGCGGTCGTCCCGCCGGCTCGCCCGGTGAAGCTCCTGATGATGCTGTTCAGTCCCACGGTGGACTCCTTCGTCGTCGGCCTGTCGAGCGACTGTCGTCAGCTCACTGCCGACTCTACGCCCGCAGGACGTCCCGGGCCACGGGTCGTTCAGCGCACCTCGTGGCCGGCCGCGCGCAGCGCGTCCTTGACCTCGGCGATCGCGTGGACGGGACCGAAGTGGAAGATCGAGGCGGCGAGCACGGCGTCGGCGCCCGCGTCCACGGCCGGCGGGAAGTGCTCGGGGGCGCCCGCGCCGCCGGAGGCGATCAGGGGCACGTGCACCCGGGCGCGCACGGCCCGGATCATCTCCAGGTCGAAGCCCTCCTGCGTGCCGTCCGCGTCCATGGAGTTGAGCAGGATCTCCCCCACCCCGCGGTCCTCGGCCTCCCGCGCCCAGTCGAGGGCGTCGAGGCCGGTCAGCGTGCGCCCCCCGTGGGTGGTGACCTCGAAGCCCGAGGCGGTGTTGCCCGTGCGGCGGGCGTCGAGGGACAGGACGAGCACCTGGCTGCCGAAGTGCCCGGTGATCTCGTCGATCACCTCCGGACGGGCGACCGCGGCGGTGTTGATGGAGGCCTTGTCCGCACCGCAGCGCAGCAGCCGGTCCACGTCGGCGACCGCGCGGACGCCGCCGCCCACGGTGAGGGGGATGAAGACCTGCTCCGCGGTGCGGGAGACCACGTCGAAGGTCGTCGCCCGGGCCGCCGAGGACGCCGTGACGTCGAGGAAGGTCAGCTCGTCCGCGCCGGCCTCGTTGTAGCGCTTGGCGAGCTCGACCGGGTCACCGGCGTCGCGCAGGTTCTCGAAGTTCACGCCCTTGACGACTCGACCGGCGTCGACGTCCAGGCACGGGATGACACGTACGGCAACGCCCACGGGCGGCACCTCCTCGGCTGCGGGAACGGGCGGGTGGGCAGGACTCAGATCCGGGCGGCCTGGATCGGGGAGACCAGGATGGCGCGGGCCCCGACGTCGTAGAGGGCGTCCATGACCTTGTTGGTCTCCGACTTGGGGACCATGGCGCGCACGGCCCAGGCGTTGCCGCGGCCGAGCCGGGAGATGGTGGGTCCCTCCATGCCGGGGGTGATCCGGGTCGCGGCCTCGACGTACTCCTCGGCCACGTCGTAGTCCATCAGCACGTACTGCCGGGCCACGAGCACCCCCTGCAGGCGGCGGCGCAGCACGGCCAGGCCCTCGGGCTCGGTGGTGGCACGGCTGCGGATGAGCAGCGCCTCGGAGGTCATGATGGGCTCGCCGAAGACCTGCAGGCCCGCGGCGCGCAGGGTGTTGCCGGTCTCCACGACGTCGGCGATCGCGTCGGCCACGCCCAGCCGGATCGAGGACTCCACGGCCCCGTCGAGACGGACCACGGAGGCGTCCACCCCGCGCTCGGCGAGGTGGTCGCGCAGCAGGCCGTCGTAGCTCGTGGCGATCCGCCGGCCCGCCAGCTCGGCGATCGAGGAGAACTCGCCCGCGGGCCCCGCGAAGCGGAACGTGGACCGGGCGAAGTCCAACCCCAGGTCCTCGTCGGCGTGGGCGCCGGAGTCCAGGAGCAGGTCCCGGCCGGTGATCCCCACGTCGAGGATGCCCCCGCCCACGTACACGGCGATGTCCCGGGGGCGCAGGTAGAAGAACTCGACGTTGTTCTCGGGGTCCACGAGCACCAGCTCGCGGGAGTCCCGGCGCTGCCGGTAGCCGGCCTCCTTGAGCATCGTGACGGAGGATTCGGACAGGGCGCCCTTGTTGGGCACTGCGACACGCAGCATGGGGTTCCTTCTCGGCTTCGGGGCTTCGGTGGGGCGGGGACGCCGGTGCGGCGGGGCGCTCAGAGGTGGCGGTAGACGTCCTCGAGCCGCAGGCCCTTGGCGACCATCATCACCTGCAGGTGGTAGAGCAGCTGCGAGATCTCCTCCGCGGCCTGCTCCGAGGTCTCGTACTCGCAGGCCATCCAGACCTCGGCGGCCTCCTCGACGACCTTCTTGCCGATGCCGTGCACACCGGTGTCGAGCTCGCGGACCGTGCCCGAGCCTTCCGGACGGGTCGCGGCTTTGTCGCTGATCTCGGCGAAGAGGGTCTCGAAGGTTTTCACGACTACCAGGGTAATGGGTCCGCGGGGGCCTCCCGACCGGCAGCGCACCGGACGGCCCGCGGCGCGGGGCTCAGACGCCGAGGGAGCGCAGCAGCAGCGCGGTCCGCACCGCGGCGGCCGTGGCCTCGTAGCCCTTGTCCTCCTGGGAGCCCTCGAGCCCGGCACGGTCCAGGCCCTGCTGCTCGGTGTCGCAGGTGAGCACCCCGAAGCCCACGGGCACGCCGGTGCGCACCGACACGTCCGTGAGTCCCTGCGTGGCCGCCGAGCACACGTAGTCGAAGTGCGGGGTGCCGCCGCGCACCACCACCCCGAGGGCCACCACGGCGTCCAGGCCCGGGGCCAGGCGCGCGGCGGCGACGGGCAGCTCGAAGCTGCCGGGCACGCGCACCACCGGCGCGTCCCGCACGCCGGCGTCGGCCAGCGCGCGGCGGGCGCCGTCGAGCAGCCCGTCCATGATCACCGTGTGCCAGCTCGAGGCGATGACGGCCACGCGCAGGCCGCTCGCGTCGGCGGTGCTGAGGTCGATGTCGGGGGCGCCGTGTCCGCTCATGGGGTGAGGTCTCCTGTGCTGTCGAGATCGTTGTCGAGGGTGCTGTCGAAGGTTCGGTCGAACGTGCTGTGGGCGGTGCCGCCGGTCCGGTCCGCGGGCTCCGGCGCGCCGGGGCGGGGGGCGGTGGTGTCGTCGACGTGGCGCAGGCGGTGCCGCATGCGGTCCCGCTTGGTCACGAGGTAGTCGTGGTTCTCCGGGCGGGCCGGCACCTCGTTGGGCACCATCGCGACGACGTCGATGCCCAGGTCGGCCAGGCGCTCGGCCTTGGCGGGGTTGTTGCTCAGCAGCCGGATCCGGCTCAGCCCGAGCCGGTGCAGGATGGCCGCCGCCGCGGAGTAGTCCCGGGCGTCGGCGGGCAGGCCGAGCAGCTCGTTGGCCTCGACCGTGTCCGCGCCGCCGTCCTGGAGCTTGTAGGCGCGCAGCTTGTTGACCAGGCCGATCCCCCGGCCCTCGTGGTTGCGCAGGTAGAGCAGGGTGCCGCCGTCCTCGGCGATCCGCCGCAGCGCCAGGTGCAGCTGGGGTCCGCAGTCGCAGCGGAAGGAGCCGAAGACGTCCCCCGTCAGGCACTCGGAGTGCAGGCGCACCAGCGGGGGGCGGCCCACGGGCACGCGGCCCGGGGACGGCGCGGTGAGGCTGAGGTGCTCGGCGACCGCGTTCCCGGGTCCGCCCGGCAGCTGCCAGCCGATGACCTCGAACCGGCCCTCGGGCGTGGGCACGACCACGGGCTCCGAGCTGACCAGGGGGGCGTCCGGCCTCATCGGCGGTCCTCCTGCAGCTGCGCCGCCAGGTCCTCGATGCTCACGAGCGGGATGCCGTGCCGGTCGGCGAAGGCGCGCAGGGCGGGCAGGCGCATCATCGAGCCCTCGTCGTGGACGAGCTCGGCGATCACGCCCACCGGCTCGAGGCCCGCGAGGGAGCACAGCTCGACGGCGGCCTCGGTGTGCCCCCGGCGGACGGCGACCCCGCCGTCCGCGGCGCGCAGGGGCAGCACGTGCCCGGGCCGGGTGATGTCCCCCGGCCCGGCCGCGGGGTCGGCGAGCACCCGCGCGGTGAGCGCGCGGTCGGCGGCGCTGATGCCGGTGCTCACCCCGTCGCGGGCGTCGCACGTGACGGTGTAGGCGGTGCCCTTCGAGTCCTCGTTGACGTCGACCATCGGGGGCAGCCGCATCGCGTCCGCCCGGGCCCCGGTCATGGGCACGCACACGACCCCGGAGGTGTGCCGGATCGTGAAGCCCATCAGCGCGGGCGTCGCGTGCTCGGCGGCGAACACGATGTCGCCCTCGTTCTCCCGGTCGGCGTCGTCCACCACGACGACGGGCCGGCCCTGGGCCATGGCCTCGACGGCCGCGCCCACGGGGTCGAGCCGGATCTGCCCGGTCGTCCCGTCCCCGCCGCGGCCCGTTCCCTCGTGGGTGCTGCTGGTCCGCATCATGCTCCTTCTCCTGCCGTGGTCCGGGCCGTCCCCGGCGCCGGGGTGCTGTCGGTCCGGGCGAAGGCCAGCAGGCGCTGGGCGTACTTCGCGAGGACGTCGACCTCGAGGTTGACGGACGCGCCGACGGGGCGGCGTCCGAGGGTGGTCTCCGCCAGGGTCGCCGGGATGAGCCCGACCTCGAACCAGTGCTCCGCGGCCCCGGGCGCGCTGACGGCCGTCACGGTGAGGGACACGCCGTCGACGGCGACCGAGCCCTTCTCGGCGAGGAACGGGGCCAGCTCGGCGGGCACGGCGACCCGGACCCGCTCCCACTCCCCCAGGTCCTCCCGGGCCGAGACGGTGCCCGTGCCGTCCACGTGGCCCTGGACCACGTGCCCGTCGAGCCGCCCCCCGGCGGGCACGCAGCGCTCCAGGTTCACGCTGTCGCCCGCGGCCAGCGCTCCCAGGGTGGTGCGCACGAGCGTCTCGCCGATGACGTCGGCCAGGAACTGCCCGGGGCCGATCTCCGCGGTGCGGGTGGCCGTGAGGCAGACGCCGTTCACGGCGAGGGAGCCGCCGTGCGGCAGGTCCGCGACGAGGGGCCCGGCGTCCACGAGGAGGCGGGCGCTCGTGCCGTCCGGGCCGGGGTCGACCGAGCGCACGGTGCCCTGGCCGGCGACGATTCCTGTGAACATGCGGTGCTTCCTCTGTCTCTCGGTCTGCAGTCCGTCGGTCTGCTGTCTGTCGGTCTTCGGTCTCTTCGTCCCGGGCCCGTGCCCGCGGCGCCCGCGGTACGGTGCGGTGGCCCCGCACCGGGTGCCGCTCAGTCCGGCGGCACGGGCCGCAGGTGGATCCATAGGTCCGGGCCGAGCTGCTGCACGGGCCCTCCGCCGGTGGGGTCGAGCCGCCACCGGGAGGCGTCCGCGAGGGTGCCCACGCCCAGCTCCTCGAAGGCGGGCCGTCCGGCCCCGAGCACGAGGGGCGCCTGGTAGAGGCTCAGCTCGTCGACGAGTCCCGCGCGCAGGAAGCCCGCGGCCACGGTGGCCCCGCCCTCGATCAGCACGTGGCGCACGCCGGCGTCGTAGAGCTCGGCCAGGGCGGAGTGCGGGTCGTGGGTCGTGACGTGCCGGAAGCGCCCGTCGGTCCCGCGGATCGCGGCGTCCGGCGGCACCGGGCGCAGGCCCATGGCGACGCGCAGGGGCTGCCGCGGGACGGCGCCGCCGTCGCCGGTGCGGGCGGTGAGGCGGGGGTCGTCGGCGAGGACCGTGCCGCTGCCCACGAGGACGGCGTCGGCGCGGGCCCGCAGGTCGTGGCCGTGCTCGCGGGCGGAGGAGGACGTGATCCACCGGCTGGTCCCGTCCGCGGCGGCGATCCGGGCGTCGAGGCTCTGGGCGACCTTCAGCGTCACGAACGGCCGCTGGGCGCGCATCGTCTCGCCCCAGCGGTCGTTGAGGGCCTCCGCCTCCCCGGCCAGCACCCCCGGCCGGACCTCGACCCCCGCGGCCCGCAGGGTGGCGGCCCCGCCGGCGGCGGCGAGCGTGCGGTCGGGGGCGCCGTAGACCACCCGGGGCACGCCCGCCGCGATGATCGCCTGGGCGCACGGGCCGGTGCGGCCCCAGTGGTTGCACGGCTCGAGGGTCACGTACATGGTGGTCCCGCGCAGGTCGGTGCCGACGGACGCGGCGCGCTCCAGGACGTCGACCTCGGCGTGGACGGTGCCCGCGCCCCGGTGGTGGCCGACGTGCAGGATCCGGCCCCCGGCGTCGACGAGGACGGCGCCCACGAGCGGATTGGCCCCGCGCGGGCCGCGCGCCGCCGCGTGCAGGGCGGTCCGCATGACCGACCGCTCGGCGTCGTCGCCGCTCCGGTGCTGCGGGTCCATCACGTCGTCCTTTCCCGGGTCGGTTCCAGGGCGCAGGACAACGGTGCGGCCGTCCGGACCCGCGGGTCCGGACGGCGCCGTGGCCGGTGCCGTGGACGGCACGGCACGGAGCCGTTGAACGTGTTGCCTTCCATCCAGACTGTGACTGTCGGTACCGGAGTTCCACCGGTTCGGCCGGGCGACCCGCCGGTGCGGGCGCTGGGCGCCTGCACGGACGTGGTCGTCCGGTTCGCGGACTGTGACCGCCGGTTCGGACTTGCACCGACCCCGGAACACGTTGTTCGTGCCTCGATTATGTCACAGGGGGTGCCGCCGGAGGCCCGCCGGGGCGCGGCGGGGCGCGGCGGGCCGCCGGCTCAGTCCTGGGCGGCGCGGGCCGCCCCGCGCAGCGCGGTGATCGCGGCCTCGGGGTCCCCCGCGCCGTAGACGGCGGAGCCGGCCACGAACGTGTCGGCCCCGGCCTCTGCGGCCCGCACGATGGTCTCCTCCGTGATCCCGCCGTCCACCTGCAGGGCCACCCTGCCCCCGCCCGCCCGGATCGCCTCGGCGGCCCGCCGGATCTTCGGCAGCGTGACGTCGAGGAAGGCCTGCCCGCCGAAGCCCGGCTCCACCGTCATGACCAGCAGCATGTCCAGCTCCGGCAGCAGGTCGAGGTACGGCTCCACGGGGGTCGCGGGGCGCAGGGCCATCCCGGCCCGGGCACCGTGGGCGCGCAGCTCGCGGGCCAGCTTCAGCGGGGCGCGCGCCGCCTCGGCGTGGAAGGTCACCGACTCGCAGCCGAGCTCGGCGTAGCCGGCGGCCCAGCGGTCCGCGTCCTCGATCATCAGGTGCACGTCCAGCGGGAGGGGGCTGACCGCGAGGATCCGCTCCACGAGGGGCATGCCCAGCGTGAGGTTCGGGACGAAGTGGTTGTCCATGACGTCCACGTGCACGGCGTCGGCGGTGCCGATCCGGCCCAGCTCCGCCTCGAGGTTGACGAAGTCGGCGGAGAGGATCGAGGGGTGGATGCAGGTTCGGGACACGGGGACTCCTGGTGGTGGTGGGTCGGTCGGGGCGTCAGCGTTTGCGCAGCAGGGCCAGGAACATCGCGTCCGTGCCGTGCACGTGCGGCCACAGCTGGACGGTCGCCCCGCCGGAGCCGCCCTCCCACGGGCGGGACGGGTCGCGGTCCCCCTCGAGGCTGCCGGGCAGGGCCGCGGCGCGGACCGGTTCCAGGGCGTCGGCCGGCTCGGCGTCCCGGCGCCCGGCCAGCACGTCCTGGACGACGGCGAGGGTCTCGGCGGCGTGCGGGGAGCAGGTGGCGTAGGCGACCAGGCCGCCGGGGCGGGCCACGTCCAGGGC
This sequence comes from Kocuria sp. CH-021, assembly GCF_049716185.1. NCBI lineage: Bacteria > Bacillati > Actinomycetota > Actinomycetes > Micrococcales > Micrococcaceae > Kocuria > Kocuria sp. CH-021. Next base: position 42,902 of record NZ_JBNAFK010000006.1, read on the forward strand.
GGCGTGCAGCAGCTCCCGCTGCAGCGGCCCGAGCTCGGCCAGGTCGCGAGGGCTGCGCCGCCAGCGCGCCTCCGGGCGGCGGCGCAGCGCCCCGAGCCCGGTGCACGGGGCGTCGACGAGCACCCGGTCGAAGCCGGCCTGCTCCGCGGTGCGGCCGTCGAGCAGCTCCTCGACGTGGCGGCCGTCCCCCGTGCGCACCGACCAGGCCCGCTCCGGGACCGGTCGCAGGGCCCGGCGCACGAGCTCGGCCCGGTGCGGGGCCACCTCGTTGGCCGTCAGGTGCGCCCCGCGCCGGTCGGCCAGCGCCGCGAGCAGGGCGGCCTTCCCGCCCGGGCCGGCGCACAGGTCCAGCCAGCGCTCGCCCTCCGCGCCGCCGGGACCGCCCCGGTCGCCGCCGGGACCCTGCCCCGCGGCGACCAGGGCGCGGGCCACGAGCTGGGACCCGGCGTCCTGGACGCGGACCCCGCCCCCGCGGACGGACGCCAGCCGGTGCAGGTCACCGCCGCTGCTCAGCGCCGAGTCAGGGACGAGGGTCCCCTGCTCGGCGCCCGCGGCGAGGGCCTCGGTGAGGTCGCCGAGGCCCGGCAGGGCCACGAGGTTGACCACGGGGGCGGCGTTGTCCGCCTCGAGCAGGGCCTCGATCTCGGCGGCGTCCCGCCCGTGGGCGGTCAGCGCCTGGCGCAGCGCCCGGACCACCCACGCGGGGTGGGCGTGGGCCAGGCCGAGGCGGGCGGTCTCGTCCGCGGCGTCGGCGGTCAGCTCCGCGATCCAGGCCGGCAGGTCCCGGGCCGCGACCTTGCGCAGCACGGCGTTGACGAGCCCGCCGGGGCCCGCCCCGACGACGGCCCGGACGAGGCCCACCGTCTGGTCCAGGGCGGCGTGGTCGGGCACGCGCATGGCCAGCAGCTGGTGGGTGCCCAGGCGCAGGGCGTCCAGGACCGCGCCGTCGAGCGCCCCGAGGGGGCGGTCGACGCACCGGGCCAGCACGGCGTCCCAGGTGCCCTGCCAGCGCAGCGCCCCGTAGGCGAGCTCCGTGGCGAAGCCCGCGTCCCGCCGGTCCAGGCGGTGGGCCCGGACGAGCTTCGGCAGCACGAGGTTGCCGTAGGCGCCCTCCTCGGACACCGCGCGCAGGGTCTCGAACGCGGCCAGCCGGGCCGGATCGGCCCGCCGGGTCCGCCGTGCGGGCGCCGCGGCGGAGAAGCTCCGGTCGGCCTGCGCGGGACGGTTGCGCTCGCGTCCCCCGGCGCTGCGCCGTGGGCCCCCGGGCCGCCGGTCGCGCTCGCCCCGCCGGGCGCCGTGCTGCCGGTCCTCGCGCTCGCTCACTCGAACACCACCTCGTCCTCCGTGCTGCGGCCCCGCGCCCAGGCGGTGGCCTCCATGGGCTTCTTCCCCGCCGGCTGCACCCGGGTGAGCTGGACCGCGTACGATCCCGTGCCCACGAGCACGGCGTCCCCGCGCAGCACGCACCGCCCCGGGGCCAGCCCCCGGACGTCGGGCCGCGGCACCACGCGGTCGAGCTTGAGCCTGCGGTCCTCCAGCCGGGTCCACGCCCCGGGCTCGGGGGTCGCCCCGCGCACCCGGTGCGCCACGGCCACGGCGGGCTCCGTCCAGCGGACCCGCCCGTCCTCGGCGGTCAGCTTGGGGGCGTGGGTCACCTCGCCCTGCTGCGGGGCCGGGCGGGCGGAGCCGTCGACCACGGCGCGCAGGGAGTCCGCGAGCAGCGGTGCGGCGGTGCGGGACAGGCGCTCCAGCACCGTCCCGGCGGTGTCCTCGGGGCGGACCACGTCGGTCATGGTGCCGAGGACGGGTCCCGTGTCCAGACCGGCCTCCAGCAGGAAGGTGCTGGCGCCGACCACCGTGTCCCCGGCCATGAGGGCGCGCTGCACGGGCGCGGCGCCGCGCCACTGCGGCAGCAGGGAGAAGTGCAGGTTGATCCAGCCGTGCGGCACGGCGTCCAGGGCGGCCTGCGGGACCAGGGCCCCGTAGGCCACGACGGCGGCGACGTCCGCCCCCAGTCCCCGGATCCGCTCGGTCAGCCCGGCGTCCACCCGGTTGGCCTTGAGCACGGGGATGCCGCGCCGCTCCGCCTCCTCGGCCACGGGCGAGGGCGTGAGCACCTTCTTGCGCCCCACCGGGGCGTCGGTGCGGGTCAGCACGGCCACGACCTCGACGTCGGGCCGCTCGGCCAGGTGGACCAGGGACGGCACGGCGACGGACGGCGTGCCGGCGTAGAGGATCTTCACGGCTCTCCTGACGGGTGGCGGCGGGGCGGGGTTCGGGCGGGGCTCAGGCGGGGCGGGACGGGCCGGCGCCGGGCGAGGAGCCGGCGCCGAAGGAGGAGCCGGCGCCGAACGACGAGCCCACGTGCGCGGCCCGCTGCCCGGCCACGCCGCGCACCACCCCGTCGTAGTCGGCGGCGCGGATGGCCCGCATCGCCTCCTTCTTGGCGGCGCCCACCAGCCGGTCGACGTAGAGCCGCCCGTCCAGGTGGTCGGTCTCGTGCTGCAGGCAGCGCGCCAGCAGGCCGGTGCCCTCGACGGCCACGGGACCGCCGTGCTGGTCGAGGCCGGTGACGCGGGCCCAGTTCCGGCGGGGGGTGTCGAAGCCGAGCCCCGGCACGGACAGGCAGCCCTCGCCGCCCTCCTGGGGCTCCTCGCCCACCTCGAGGACCGGGTTGACCACGTGGCCCTCGCTGCCCTCGACCGCCCAGGTGAACAGCCGCACGCTCACCCCCACCTGGGGCGCGGCGAGGCCCACGCCCCCGACGTCCAGCATCGTCTCGTGCATGTCCGCCACGAGGCGGCGCAGGGCGTCGTCGAACACCGTGACCTCCTCGGCGCGGGTGCGCAGGACGGGATCACCGATGGTGCGGATGGGCAGGACGGACATGGAGGGACCTCGCTCTCGACCCGACAAGTCTACGGGCCGCCCCGTCCCCGCCGGCACGCGGGGCGCGCCGGGCGCTACGGCTGCTCGCGCAGCGGGGGAGGGGGCACGGGCCGCAGGGCGGGGCCCGCCGCGGCGAGGACCGTCTCCTGGGTCCACACCCGGTGCAGCGCGCAGAACTTGTACCAGTGCTGCTCGAGGACCGCCGGGACGGCCTGCACGGGCACGACCTCCGTCTCGCCCACCGCCACGCCCAGCAGCAGGTCGGCGCTGCCGTAGGCCCAGGGCTCCCAGGTGCCGGCGTCCGCGTCCACGAGGGACTCCTCCGCCTTCAGCCCGGCCACGAGCTGGGTCACGACCTTCGGGTCGAGGGACTTCACGCGCCCGTCCCGGTCCGTGCCCTTGGTCTTGTAGTCGATCAAGCACACCTTGCCCGCGATCCGGGCCACGAGGTCGAGGGTGCCCGCGTAGCCCACGGTGGAGTTCCAGACCGTGACCTCCACCGCGAGCGGCTCGGGGGTGTAGAGGTCCCACCACTCGTCGAAGCGGGAGGCGAAGCGCTCCTCGCCGTGCTCCGCCAGGGCGGCCCGTGCCTCGGCCGCCCGGTGGGGCCGGCCGAGGGCGCGCAGGGCGATCTGCTCGGCGTAGGTGTGCACGCGGTCCCCGCGCGCCGCGGCCTCGTCACGGTGCCGTTCGGCGGCCTTGGCCGCGTCGCGCACGACGGCGCGCAGCTGGGCCGGCGAGCCCAGGGCCGCGCGCAGCCGGTCGTCCCGCACCGCGGCCTGCGCGGCGGAGTAGCCGTACCAGCCGTCCAGGTCCGTGGCGGCCCGGGAGAGGACCGTGGTGATGGAGGGGACGGTCGCCTGGTCCGCCACGGACCTCGCGTACATCCGTCCGTACTCGGTCTGTTCCGCCAGCCTGGGCTGTGTCACGCTGCTCGTCGCCTCTCCCTCGCGTCCCCGGCTCCCGGGGCGGGCCCGGTGCTCCGGGCCCTGGTCCGCAGGCTACCGACCGCCTCGGACACGGGACCGGCGGCACCCGCCATGGGTCCCGCGCTCGGCTCCGCCCGGGGGCCGGGCACGACGAAGGCCCCGGCTCGTGGGAGCCGGGGCCTTCCTGGTGGTGCGCGATACTGGGATCGAACCAGTGACCTCTTCCGTGTCAGGGAAGCGCGCTACCGCTGCGCCAATCGCGCTCTACCGGCGGTCTCCGGAGGAGATCGTCGAGCGTGGTGGGTGTGCACCGAGGTGGAGACGGGATTCGAACCCGCGTAGACGGCTTTGCAGGCCGCTGCCTAACCACTCGGCCACCCCACCGGGACCTGGTCCTCACGGACAGGGCCGTCGGTCACGACATCGTTTCATGCCGATCACTGCGAGCGGACGACGGGAGTCGAACCCGCGACATCCACCATGGCAAGGTGGTGCTCTACCAGCTGAGCTACGTCCGCATGTCTTGCTTCGGTCGATCTCTCGATCTTCCGATCAGGAACTCTAGCACAAGCCGTTCCGGTGCTCCTCGCGCCGGTCCGGGGCGTGCCGGGACCGGCGGGATCACGAGCCGTGGCGGCCTGCCGGCCGTTCCGTCCGCAGGAGCCCGTCGGTGTTCCTGACAGGGAAAGACTGTACGGGACGGATTTCCGAAACGCCAAATCCCCCGTGGCGCCGCGGCGGGACGCGGCCGGCGGGCCGCGCCGGGGCCCGAATTGGCCCACGGCGGGGATCTGGGTTATGGTTTTCGAGCAGTGAGCGCGATTGGCGCAGTGGTAGCGCGCTTCGTTCACACCGAAGAGGTCACTGGTTCGAACCCAGTATCGCGCACGAGCAGCACCAGAGAGGGCCCCGGCTGAAGACCAGCCGGGGCCCTCTGTCGTCGTCCTGCCCCTCTGTCGTCGTCCTGCCGCGCCCCCGGCCCGCGCGGGGGCGGAACGCCCACCGGGCGCCGCGGCCCCGGCCGGCGGACGCGCCCGGTCAGACCGCGGAGACGTCCCCGAGGATGCCCTCGCGGGCCAGGGCGGTGAGCCGGGACACGGCACGGAAGTACTTCTTCTGGTAGCCGCCGGCCATCATCTCCTCGGTGAAGACCTCGTCGAAGGGCCGGCCGGAGGCGATGATCGGCAGGTTCTTGTCGTAGAGCCGGTCCGCCAGCACCACGAAGCGCAGGGCCACGGCCTGCTGCTCGATGGTGTGCACGTCCTGCCAGACCACGGCGTCGATCCCCTCGAGGAGCTTGCGGTACCGGGAGGGGTGCACGCCCGCGAGGTGCTCCACGAGGTCGGCGAACCGGTCCGCGGCCACCACCCGGTCCGGGAAGTGCTCCTCCACGGCGCGCTCGAGCTCGGCCTCGGACAGCGGCGCCGGGGCCTGCGGCAGGCCCCGGTGGCGGAAGTCCTCGCCGTCGATGCGCAGCACCTCGAACTGGTCGGCCAGCACCTGGATCTCCCGCTGGAAGTCCTGGGCGGCGAAGCGGCCCTCGCCGAGCGAGCCGGGCAGCGTGTTGGACGTCGCCGCGATCCGCACGCCGGAGTCGGCGAGCTCGCGCATCAGCCGGGACATGAGGACCGTGTCCCCGGGGTCGTCGAGCTCGAACTCGTCGATGCACACCAGGTTGTAGGTGCTCAGGGCGTCGACGGCCTTGCGGAACGTCAGGGCCCCCACGAGGTTGGTGTACTCCACGAAGGTGCCGAACGCCTTGGGCCCGGGCACCGCGTGCCACAGCGAGGCGAGCAGGTGGGTCTTGCCCACGCCGAACCCGCCGTCGAGGTAGATCCCCGTCCGCATCGCGTCCTTGGGCGGGCCCCCGCCGAAGAGCTTGCTGAAGAACCCGCCGCCCGAGCCGGTCGAGCGGTTGACGGAGTCCGCGAACTTCCGCAGCTCCCGCACCGCCTCCGCCTGGGACGGCTGCTGCGGATCGGGACGGTACGTGTCGAACGAGACCTCCCCGAAGCGCTCCGAGGGCCGGAACGCCGCCAGCAGTTCGTCCGCCGACACCTGGGGGCGCCGCTCGGTGAGGTGTTCGATCTGGATGCTCACGTGGGAGACCTCTCTGTCCGCCGTGCCCGGCGGTTCGCTGGTTCGGCGCGCCGAGCGGCGCACGCGCGTGCTCCGGCGATTTTACCGGCTGGCCGCCGCCCGGGGTGCGCCCGCCGCGAAATCCGGCCCCCGGCACGGCCCCGGCGGCGCCCCGGCGGGACCGGGCACCGCCGGGACCACTACCCTGGAGGATGAAGAAGGTCCGGAAGGACCCGTGCCCCGCAACCCCACCCCGGAAGGAGTCCCCATGGGCGTCGCCGTGGAGAACAACCCAGATTTCGCGCAGTACGCGCACCCCGAGCGCCTCGTGTCCACCCAGTGGGTGGCCGAGCACCTGGACGACCCGGGAGTCGTCGTGGTCGAGTCGGACGAGGACGTCCTGCTCTACGAGACCGGCCACGTGCCCGGCGCCGTCAAGATCGACTGGCACACCGACCTCAACCGCCCCGACACCCGCGACTACGTCGACGCGGAGGAGTTCGCCGAGCTGATGGCGCGCAAGGGGATCTCCCGCGACACCACGATCGTGGTCTACGGGGACAAGTCCAACTGGTGGGCCGCCTACGCCCTGTGGGTGTTCGAGCTGTTCGGCCACCCGGACGTCCGGCTCATGAACGGCGGGCGGGACAAGTGGGTCGCCGAGGGGCGGGAGCTGTCCACCGAGAAGGTCGTGCCCGAGCGCGCCGACTACCCCGTGGTCGAGCGCGACGACGCCCCGATCCGGGCCTACCAGGAGGACGTGCTGGCGCACCTGGGCGAGCAGCCGCTGATCGACGTCCGGTCCCTGCCGGAGTACACCGGCGAGCGCACGCACATGCCCGACTACCCGCAGGAGGGCACGCTGCGCGGGGGGCACATCCCCACCGCGGCGTCGGTGCCGTGGGCCCGGGCCGCCGCCGAGGACGCCACGTTCCGCCCGCGCGAGGAGCTCGAGGCGATCTACCGCGACGAGGTCGGGCTCTCCGACGACGACGACATCATCGCGTACTGCCGCATCGGCGAGCGCTCCAGTCACACGTGGTTCGTGCTGAAGCACCTGCTGGGCTTCGAGCGGGTCCGCAACTACGACGGGTCCTGGACCGAGTGGGGCAACTCGGTGCGCGTGCCGATCGTCCTCGGCGAGGCACCCGGCGAGGTCCCGGGGTCGGCCCGATGAGCGGCGCCCTGCCCGCCCAGCTCGAGGAGCTCGTCGCGGACTTCACGGCGGTGCCGCAGGAGGACAAGCTGGAGCTGCTGCTCGACTTCTCCCGCTCCCTGCCGGCGCTGCCGGACCGCCTGGGCGAGCACCCGGAGGAGCTCGAGCAGGTCGTGGAGTGCCAGTCGCCGCTGTTCCTGACGGTCGAGTGGGACGAGGGCGCCTCCCCCGGCCCCGGCGCCCCGGTGCGGCTGTTCTTCTCCGCCCCGGCGGAGGCCCCGACCACCCGCGGCTTCGCCTCGATCCTGCACGAGGGGCTCGACGGTCTCCCGGCCCAGGAGGTCCTCGACGTCCCCGACGACCTGCCGGAGCGCTTCGGGCTGACCCAGCTCGTGTCCCCGCTGCGGATGCGCGGGATGTCCGCGATGCTGGCCCGGATCAAGCGGCGGGTCCGCGAGCTCCAGGACGCCTGAGGGCCCCGGGCACCGGCATGGCCAAGGCGTCCCGCGGCGCGGGCCCCACCGCGGCCGTCGCGCTGCTGGCACGCGAGCGCGTGGCCTTCACGCTGCACGAGTACGCCCACGACCCCGCGGCGGCGTCCTTCGGCCGGGAGGCCGCCGCCGCGCTGGGGCGCGACCCGGAGCAGGTGCTCAAGACCCTGCTGGTCGTGCACGAGCGGGAGTGGGCGGTCGCGGTGCTGCCCGTGTCCGCGCGGCTGTCCCTGCGCGCGGCCGCGGCCGCGCTGGGCTGGAAGCGGGCGGCCCTCGCCGAGCCCCGCTCGGCGGAGCGGCGCACCGGCTACGTGGTGGGCGGGATCTCGCCCCTCGGGCAGCGGACGCCCTCCCCCACCCTGCTCGACGACTCCGCGGCGGCGTGGGCCACGGTCCTCGTCTCCGGCGGGCGGCGGGGGCTCGAGATCGAGCTGCCGCCGGGCGAGCTGCTGCGGCTCACCGGCGGGCGCACCGCCGCGCTGCGGTCCTGAGCGGGCTCAGCGGGCCCGGACCCGAGCGGCCCCGAGGGACCGGGCATCCTGGGCGAGCCGGGCCGGCAGCCAGCGCCGCACCGCGTCCTCCCAGCGCCGCGGGTCCACGTTCCACTCCTTGGTGTGCCGGGCGCGGGCGAAGGGCACGAATTCCACGAGCCGGTTGAGCTCCGCCAGCCGGCGGGAGCTGGCGGCCGGGACGAACTCGTCGTCCACGGAGTGCAGCACCAGGGTGGGCGTGCGCAGGTGCTCGGACCGGGAGAGCCAGTCCAGCGCCCGGAGGTCCACCGGCGCGGCCAGACCCGTCAGCATCCGCCCGGCCGGGTGGGAGATCAGGTTCGTGGCCAGCCGGCCGATCCCGGAGGGGATGCGGCGGGTGCGGGAGTGGTGGGCGATCAGCTCGAACCAGTCCACCACCGGCCCGGTGAGCACGAGGGCGGCGATGTCGTCGCGGTAGAAGGACAGATCCGCCGTCTGGAGCGCGATCGCCCCGCCCATGGACCAGCCGAAGAGCACGATCTGCGTGGCGCCGCGGGACTTCGCGTAGCTGATGGCCGTCTGCACGTCCTTCCACTCCGTGAAGCCCAGCCCGTAGCGGAAGTCGTGCGTGGGCGGCGCCTCCCGGTCGTTGCGGTAGGAGATCAGCAGGGACGTCAGGCCGAGCTCCCGGGCCACCGGCACGGCGCGGACCGTCTCCATCCGGTTGGCGCCGCGCCCGTGCACCATGATCGCCCACGGCCCCGGGAGCACCCGGGGCCGCTCGCCCTCCGGGGTCGGCCCGCCCTCCGCGGGAACCACCCAGCAGGGCGCCGGCCCCACCTCGATCGGGATCTCCACCTCCTCGAACGGCAGGCCCGCCGCCCCGGGGTCCGGGTAGACCGTCCCGGACCAGAAGCCGCGGGTCGCCCGGAGGAGGTCACCCGAGTAGACCTCCTCGACCACCCGGGTCACGGTCCCCTCCTGGGGCGAGTAGGAGCGGATGGCGCCGATCCGGGCGTGCCCGCGGCCCGCGTCGAAGCGCAGGCTGTAGGTCCCCGCGACCGTCGTGTCCACCGTGGCCGGGAGCCGCACGAGCGTCGTCGCGGACGGGTCGCCGTCCTCGCCGGTGCGGGTGACGCCGAGGATCTGCAGGTCCTCGGAGCGGTACTTCGGGGGCACCACCACCTGCCGCGCGAAGTAGGCGGCCGCCGCGCTCGAGAGCCCGAAGGACAGGGACGCCGCCCCCACGGTGACGGCCGCGCCCACCACGGCCCCGCGCGCCCACTGCGTCGCGGACGGGGGCTCGGGGGCGGGGGGGACCGGCGGGGAGCGACGTGGCATGCCCCCAGTCTTCCACGCGGCACGGGCATAACCGGGAGGGACGCGTGGTTGTGCTGGCCGGGCGGTCCGCGCCCCCGCGGCGCCGAGCCGCCCCGTGCGGACCGCCGGGCGGGCCCGCACGGCGCCCGCTCCCGGAGCACCGATACCGACCCGGAGGACGACACCATGAGCGAGACCACCAGCCACGGCGACCACCCCGGCAGCACCGGACGCAGCGAGGAGGACTGGCGCACGATCCTGTCCCCCGAGGAGTACCACGTCCTGCGCGAGGCCGGCACGGAGCGGCCCTTCACCGGCGAGTACTGGGACACGAGGACCGAGGGCGTCTACCAGTGCCGCGCGTGCGGGGCGGAGCTGTTCCGCTCCGAGACCAAGTTCGACGCGCACTGCGGCTGGCCCTCCTTCTACGCCCCGCTGGCCGAGGACCGCGTCCGCTACATCAAGGACACCGCCCTGGGCATGGAGCGGGTGGAGGTCCGGTGCGCCGCCTGCGACTCGCACATGGGCCACGTCTTCGGCGGGGAGGGCTTCCCGACCCCCACCGACCTCCGGTACTGCATCAACTCCGTCTCCGTCCGCCTCGTCCCCGCCGCCTCCTGACCGCTCCCGCCGGGGCGGCGGGCGTGACCCGGACCACGTCGGTCGCGCGCTCGCGGCGTGGCACGGCCGGCCGGGACGCCGGGACGGCCTACCCTTCCAGTGTGAGCGCGGTCAACGGCCTGTCCGAGGTGTACGAGGGGTTCCAGGACGCCCTCGAGCAGCTGCGCCGCACCGGCCGCCGGGAGGGCGTCGAGCTCACCGCGATCCCCGCTCCCACGCACCTCGCCCCGTTCGCCGCCGCGGTGCGCGCCGAGGTGCGGACCCCGCCCGTCCGGCTCCGCGGCGCGCTCCTCCCCGCCGGTCCCGCAGCCCGGCCGACGGGCACCCCGAGCGCGGCGGCCCTGGGCCTGCCGGCCGGCACCGCGGGCGACGAACTGGCCACGGGGCGCTTCGTGCTCCTGCACGACCCGTCCGAGCCCGCGGCCTGGGGCGGGGCGTTCCGGATCGTCACCTGGGCCCGGGCGGCCGCGGACCGTGAGATCGGCTGCGACGACACGGCGGGCACGATCGCCTGGACCTGGCTCCTCGAGGCCCTGGAACGCCACCGGGCCGGATATTCTCGGGAGGGCGGCACCGCGTCCCGGGTCCTCGCCGAGGGCTTCGGCCTGCTCGGCGGCCAGGAGGAGGGAGCCGACGTCGAGCTCAGGGCCTCCTGGACGCCCGAGGGCTCCGACGTGGCTCCGCACCTCGCGGCCTGGGCGGACACGGTCTGCACGTTCGCGGGGCTGCCGCCCTATCCGCCGGGCGTGACCGTGCTGCACCCGCGCCGCTGACCACCGAACCGCACGCGCCCCGCCGGGGCCGACACAGAATCGAAGACGCTCCTTGACCAGCCCAGCCGACCGCCGATCCGCGCCCGACGAGTCCTCGACCCCCGTGGTCGCCGGTTTCGAGGACTTCGAGATCCCCGACAGCGTCCACCTCGCGGCGCCCTTCGACGGGATCCCTCCCGTGATCGACACCGTGGCGGGCCTGCAACGGGCCGCCGCCGCCGTGGCCGAGGGCTCCGGCCCGGCGGCGATCGACACCGAGCGGGCGTCGGGCTTCCGCTACGGGCAGCGCGCGTTCCTCGTGCAGCTGCGGCGCGAGGGCGTGGGCACCGTCCTGATCGACCCGGAGGCCACCGGGTCCCTGGCCGTCCTGGGCGAGGCGCTCTCCGGCGTGGAGTGGGTGCTGCACGCGGCCACCCAGGACCTGCCCTCCCTGCGCGCGCTCGGCATGGAGCCGGACCGGCTCTTCGACACCGAACTGGGCGGCCGCATCGCGGGGCTCCGGCGAGTAGGCCTGGCCGCGGAGACGGAGGAGCTGCTGGGCTACACGCTCGCCAAGGAGCACTCCGCCGTGGACTGGTCGAGACGGCCGCTGCCCAAGGACTGGCTGAACTACGCCGCGCTGGACGTGGAGATGCTCATCCAGCTGCGCTGGGCCATGGAGGAGCTGCTGCGGGAGAAGGGCAAGCTCGAGTGGGCGCTGGAGGAGTTCGAGGCGGTGCGGACCGCCGAGCCGGCCCCGCCGCGCCAGGACCCGTGGCGCAGGACGTCCGGGGTCAACAAGGTGAAGGGCCGGCGCCAGCTCACCGCGCTGCGCGGTCTGTGGGAGGAGCGGGAGCGGCTCGCCCAGCACAAGGACGTCGCCCCCGGCCGGCTGCTGCCCGACGCCGCCCTGGTCGCGGCCGCGACGGCCATGCCGCGCACGGTGCCGCAGCTCCTGGCCACTCCCGGCTTCCACGGCCGGCTCGCGGCGCGGGAGGCCCCCCGGTGGCTGCGGGCGATCGCCGAGGCCCGCAACGCCACCGAGCTGGTCCCCTTCACCGTGAAGTCCGACGCCCTGCCGCCCGTGAAGGCGTGGGAGGTCAAGCGGCCCGAGGCCGCGGCACGGCTGAAGGTCCTGAAGCCGCTGGTGGCGGAGCTCGCCGAGGCGCACGAGCTGCCCACCGAGAACCTGCTCACCCCGGAGCACCTGCGGCGCTTCTGCTGGCAGCCGCCGAAGAGCACCACCGACCAGGCGGTCGCGGACCGGCTGCGGGATCTCGGGGCGCGCCGGTGGCAGGTCGAGCTGACGGCGCCGGTCCTCGGCCCGGCCTGGCGGGAGCTGCGGGCCCGCAAGCGCGCCGCCCGTCAGGCGGAGCGCTTGCCGGCCGGGAGCGAGGACACGCCCGCCGCCTGAGCCGTTCCCGGGTCCGACCCTCCCCGGACCGGCGGGCCCCCGGAGCACGACGACGGGCCCCGGCCGTCCGGCCGGGGCCCGTCGTCGTGGGCGTCCTGGCGCACGGCCCCCTCGGGGGCGGTGCGCCCGGGGGTCAGTTCTGCGGGTCGCCGGGAGCCGGGTGCGGCTCGGCCGGGTCCAGGGGGCTCTCCGGGGTGACCGGCATCGCGTCCTGCAGGTCCGTGTAGCCGGTGCTCGCGGTTCCCGCGCTCGAAGCGGTCGTGCTGGAGGCGGCGCCCCCGGAGGAGCCGGAGACCTTCTCCTTGACGGACGAGGACGCGTCGGAGGCCTTGGTGCCCACGGTGTCGGCCGCCTTCTTCGCGCTGTCGGCCAGCTTGCCGCCGACCACCGGCACCTCGGACTTGACCCAGTCGGTGCCCTCCGAGACCTTCTCCTGGACCTTCGGGTCCTGCCAGGTCTTCACGGCGTTCTGCTTCAGGGCCTCGTAGCTCTTGCGGCCCGAGGCCGAGCCGACCACGAAGCCGACCCCGAAACCGGTGACGAAGATGAGTCGCTTGATCATGGTGCTGTCCTTCCGTCGGTCCCGGCGCGGCGGCCGGGTCCGGGGCGGAGCCGGTGGTGCACGGCTCGTCCCGCTGACTGATGTCTTCATCATCCTACTGACGAACCGGCGCGGCGGACACCGGGGCCGTGCTGCTCCGCTCACAGCGATCACCCGGGGAGCCGCACCGGGGACCGGGCGGGCTCGGGGCCGCGCCGCCTAGACTGGCGGCGGACCCCGAGATCCCCGCCCGGAAGGACCGTCATGGCCGAGCTCCCGCCCCCTCCGTCCGCGCCCTCCCGGCGCACCGTCCTCGGCCTGGCCGGTTCCGGCGCGCTGCTCGCCGGGTGCGCCGGAGAGGACCCGCCGGCGGCCGGCAGCACGGGCGGCACCGGCAGTGCGGCCCCCGTGGACGCGGGCGCCGTCGAGGACCTGCCGGTCGGCTCCGCCGTGAAGGTCGACCGGGACGGCGTGCAGGCCGTGGTGAGCCGGCCGGGACCGGACAGGGTCGTGGCGTTCTCCCCCGTGTGCCCGCACCAGGGCTGCATGGTGACCCCGCGGGAGGAGCTCTACGTCTGCCCGTGCCACTCGTCGCAGTTCGACCTCGCGACGGGCGAGGTGTTGGCCGGTCCCGCCGAGACCGGTCTGGAGCCGTACCCCGCGAGCGTGGAGGACGGCCGCATCCTGCTCGGCTGAGCGGGGCTCAGCCCCGGCGCGAGCGCGGCAGCGACGCCCCGCCGGCGTCCTCGGCGGTCTCCGGCACGGCGTCCTGCGCGGCGGCGGAGTCCTCGCCCGGCACCGGGCGGGCGTAGGGGACGCGGGTCCCCAGCACGGAGGCCAGCGTGTCCTGGGCGACCCGCTGGGCCGTGAGGCCCACCCGCGCCAGGACCTGGGAGCGGGAGCCGTGCAGCAGGAACTCCGTGGGCAGGCCCACCTCGTTGAGGGCGGTGTCGACCCCCGCCGCCCGCATCTCCTGGCGGATCCGGGAGCCGATCCCGCCGGCGCGCACGCCGTCCTCGACGACGACCACGATCCGGTGCTGGGCCGCGAGCTCGATGACCGAGGCCGGCACGGGCAGCACCCACCGGGGGTCGACCACCGTGGCGGAGACGCCGTGGGCCTCGAGCCGTTCGGCCACGTCCAGCGCCAGGCCGCTCATGGCGCCGACGGACACGAGCAGGACGTCCCGGCGGGCGCCGACCGTCCCGCTCTCCCCGCCGCGGCGCGCGAGCACGTCGACCCCGTCCGTCAGCCGCTCGACGGCCGGCACCGGGGCGCCCACGGCGCCCTTGGGGTACCGGATGACGGTGGGGGCGTCGTCGACGGCCACCGCCTCGCGCAGCTCCTCGACGAGGGTCGGCTCGTCGCGCGGGGCGGCCAGGTGGAGCCCGGGGACGATCTGCAGCAGGGCCAGGTCCCACATGCCGTGGTGGCTGGGGCCGTCCGGTCCGGTGACCCCGGCCCGGTCGAGGACCACCGTGACGCCGGCGCGGTGCAGCGCCACGTCCATGAGGAGCTGGTCGAAGCCACGGTTGAGGAACGTGGCGTAGAGGGCCACCACGGGGTGCAGCCCGCCGTAGGCCATGCCGGCGGCCATGGCGATGGCGTGCTGCTCGGCGATGCCCACGTCCACGACGCGGTCGGGGTGGGCCGCCTGCATCTTCTGCAGCCCCACGGGGATGAGCATGGCGCCGGTGATGCCCACGACGTCCTCGCGCTCGTCGGCGATCCGGGCGATCTCGTCGCGGAACACCGCCGTCCAGCTGCGCTCGGAGCTCGTCGCCGTGGATCGGCCGGTGACGGGGTCGATGACGCCCACGGCGTGGAACTGGTCGTCCTCGTTGGCGGTCGCGGGCCCGTAGCCGTGGCCCTTCTCGGTGATCGCGTGCACGATGACCGGCCCGCCGTAGTTCTTGGCGTTGCTCAGGGCCTGCTCGACGGCCTCGAGGTCGTGCCCGTCGACGGGACCGACGTACTTCATGCCCAGGTCCTCGAAGATGCCCTGGGGCACCACGACGTCCTTGATGCCCTGCTTCATCCCGTGCAGGCCCCGGTAGAACATCTCGCCCACCGGGCCGGAGTGCTTCAGCAGGTCCTTCACGGTCTCGAGGGTCTGCTCGTAGCGGCGGTCGGTGCGCACGGCGTCCACGCCCTGCTGCACGCTGGCCTGGAGCTCCGCGAGGTGGTTGGCGAAGCCGCCCACGGTGGGGGCGTAGGACCGGCCGTTGTCGTTGACCACGATGACGACCTTGCGGTCGCGGTCGGAGGCGATGTTGTTGACGGCCTCCCACGCCATCCCGCCGGTCAGCGCCCCGTCCCCCACCAGCACCACCGTGTGCCGGTCGTGCTGACCGGTCATGGCGTAGCCGCGCGAGATGCCGTCGGCCCAGGACAGGGACGAGGAGGCGTGCGAGGACTCGACGATGTCGTGCTCGGACTCCCGGCGGTCCGGATAGCCCGCGAGGCCGCCCTCCTGGCGCAGGGTCTCGAAGTTCCGGCGGCCGGTGAGCAGCTTGTGCACGTAGGACTGGTGCCCGGTGTCGAAGACCACGGAGTCCTTGGGCGAGTCGAAGACCCGGTGCACCCCGAGCGTCAGCTCGACGACCCCCAGGTTCGGCCCCAGGTGACCGCCCGTCGCGGAGACGTGGGTGACGAGGAACTCGCGGATCTCCTCGGCCAGCCGGCCCAGCTCCGCACGGCTCAGCCCCGCGAGGTCCTCGGGCCCGGACACCCGCTCCAGCACGCTCATGGTTTCTCCCGCAGTCCTCGGCGTCGTGGTCGGTGGCGCCGCGTTCCGGGGGACCGGGGCGGCGCGCTTCCCCGATCCTACTCGGTCGTTCCGACAGAGCCGTCAGCGCGCAGGGGCCCGGTCCGTTCCCGGACCGGGCCCCTGCGCGCTGTGCACGCCCTGGGATCAGGAGCCGGCGATCGATCGCCGGCTCCTCCCCGTGCGCGCCGGCGCGCGCACGGGGACCACTACTGGGCGATCTGCCGCAGCACGTACTGCAGGATGCCACCGTTGCGGTAGTAGTCGGCCTCGCCCGGCGTGTCGATGCGCAGGTCGGCGTCGAACTCGACGGTGGAGCCGTCCTCCTTCGTGGCGGTGACCTTGAGCGTCTTCGGGATGCTGCCCTCGTTGAGCCCGGTCACGCCCTGGATGTCGAAGGTCTCCGTGCCGTCCAGGCCGAGGGAGTCCGCGGACTCCCCGGCCGGGAACTGCAGCGGGAGCACGCCCATGCCGATGAGGTTCGAGCGGTGGATGCGCTCGTAGCTCTGGGCGATGACGGCCTTGACGCCCAGCAGGGAGGTGCCCTTCGCGGCCCAGTCGCGCGAGGACCCGGAGCCGTACTCCTTGCCGCCCAGCACGACCAGCGGGACGCCCGCCTCCTGGTAGTTCATCGCGGCGTCGTAGACGGCGGCCTGCGGGCCGCCCTCCTGCGTGAAGTCGCGGGTGTAGCCGCCCTCCACGCCGTCCAGCAGCTGGTTCTTGATCCGGATGTTGGCGAAGGTGCCGCGGATCATGACCTCGTGGTTGCCGCGGCGCGAGCCGTACGAGTTGAAGTCCTTGCGCTGGACCCCGTTCTCGATGAGGTACTTGCCGGCCGGGGTGTCGGACTTGAACGAGCCCGCCGGGGAGATGTGGTCGGTCGTGACCGAGTCGCCCAGCTTCAGCAGCACGCGGGCGCCCGAGATGTCCTCGACCGGGGTCGTCTCCATCGTCATGCCCTCGAAGTACGGGGGCTTGCGGACGTAGGTGGACTGCGGGTTCCACTCGAACGTCTTGCCGGTGGGGGTGTCCAGGTTCTGCCAGCGCTCGTCGCCGTCGAAGATGGTGCCGTACTCGCGGGTGAACATCTCCGTGTCGATGGACGCGTCGATGATCTTCTGCACCTCGGCCGGGTCCGGCCAGATGTCCTTGAGGTACACCTCGTTGCCGTCGGCGTCCTGGCCCAGGGGCTCGCTGTCGAAGTCGAAGTCCATGTTGCCGGCCAGGGCGTAGGCGATGACCAGCGGCGGGGACGCCAGGTAGTTCATCTTCACGTCCGGGTTGATCCGGCCCTCGAAGTTGCGGTTGCCCGAGAGCACCGAGGTCACGGCCAGGTCGTTGTCCTGGATGGCCTGGGAGATCTCGTCCTCGAGGGGACCGGAGTTGCCGATGCAGGTGGTGCAGCCGTAGCCGACGATGAAGAAGCCGAGCTCCTCCAGGGCCGGGACCAGACCGGACTTCTCGTAGTAGTCGGTCACGACCTTCGAGCCCGGGGCGATCGAGGTCTTGACCCACGGCTTGGCCTTGAGCCCCTTCTCGACGGCGTTGCGCGCCAGCACCGCCGCGGCCATCATGACCGACGGGTTCGAGGTGTTGGTGCACGAGGTGATCGAGGCGATCGAGACCGCGCCGTGGTCGAGCTCGAACTCGCGGCCGTCGGGCATGGTCACCGGCACCTGCTTGGCGGGGCGCCCGTCCTCGGCGTAGGCGTGGTGCTCGCGCGGGCGGTCCGCGTCGGACTGGTGGTCGTCCGCGGTGTAGCCGGGGGCGTCCGAGGCCGGGAAGGACTGCGCCGCGACGTCGTCCACGGTGTCGCCGGAGGCGGCGTCGTCGACGTGCGTGGCGTAGTTCTTGATGTCCTCGTGGAACTGCGCCTTCGCGTCGGTGAGCGAGATGCGGTCCTGCGGCCGCTTCGGCCCGGAGATCGAGGGCACCACGGTGGAGAGGTCCAGCTCGAGGTACTCCGAGAAGGTGATCTCCTCGGACGGGTCGTGCCACATGCCCTGTTCCTTGACGTACGCCTCGACGAGGTCGATCTGCTCGTCGGAGCGCCCGGTCAGGCGCAGGTACTCCAGGGTGACGTCGTCGATCGGGAAGATCGCGGCGGTGGAGCCGAACTCCGGGCTCATGTTCCCGATGGTGGCGCGGTTGGCCAGGGGCACGGCTCCGACGCCCTCGCCGTAGAACTCGACGAACTTGCCGACCACGCCGTGGTCGCGGAGCATCTCGGTGATGGTGAGCACCACGTCGGTGGCGGTGGCGCCGGCCGGGATCTGGCCGGTCAGCTTGAAGCCGACCACGCGCGGGATGAGCATGGAGATGGGCTGGCCGAGCATCGCGGCCTCGGCCTCGATGCCGCCCACGCCCCAGCCGAGCACGCCCAGGCCGTTCTCCATGGTCGTGTGCGAGTCGGTGCCCACGCAGGTGTCCGGGTAGGCGCGCAGCGCGCCGTCGACCTCGCGGGTCATGACCACGCGGGCGAGGTTCTCGATGTTGACCTGGTGGACGATGCCCATGCCCGGGGGCACGACCTTGAAGTCGTCGAACGCGGTCTGGCCCCAGCGCAGGAACTGGTAGCGCTCCCCGTTGCGCTCGTACTCGATGTCCATGTTGATCCCGATGGAGTCCGAGGTCCCGAAGGAGTCGATCTGCACGGAGTGGTCGATCACGAGCTCGGCCGGGGCGAGCGGGTTCACGCGGGCGGGGTCGCCGCCGAGGTCCGCGATGGCCTCGCGCATGGTCGCGAGGTCCACGATGCAGGGCACACCGGTGAAGTCCTGCATGATCACCCGGCCCGGGGTGAACTGGATCTCGATGCTGGGCTCGGCCGTGGGATCCCAGTCGGCCAGGGCCTCGATGTGCTCGGAGGTGATGTTGGCGCCGTCCTCGGTGCGCAACAGGTTCTCGAGCAGAACCTTCAGGCTGTACGGGAGCTTCTGCGCGCCCTCCAGCGTGTTCAGTCGGAAAATCTCGTACTCGGTGCCTTTGACGTCGAGAACGCCCTTGGCCCCGAAGCTGTCCACCGTGCTCATATGCGTGGAACTCCTCTCGCCACCGTCATGGAAACGCCCGCGGGAGGACACCGGCGCGTGGCCGGGCGTTCTCCCGTGAACAGTCACTGTCAGTGTAGCCCGTGCGAGCCCTGTGACCCCGAACCTCCCCGGACGCCGCCGTCACGCAGCGGGCGGCGGCCGTCAGGGCTCGAGGACCGCCAGCGTCTCGACGTGGTGGGTGTTCGGGTACATGTCGAACGCGCGCACCTCCCGCACGTGCCACCCGGCGCGGCGGAACCGGCCGAGGTCACGGGCCAGCGTGGCCGGATCGCACGCGAGGTACGCGATCCGGCGCGGCGCGAGCGCCACGAGCCGGTCCACGACGGCCCGCCCGGCGCCCGCCCGGGGCGGGTCCAGGACCACGACGTCGGGGCGGGGCACGGCGCCGCCCCGGGCCGGGCGGCGCCGGCCGCGCGCGGGCGCCGCCTCCGGCCACGTCCGGGCCAGCACCTTGTCGACGCTCCCGCGCTCCACGCGCACCCCCGGCCGGCCGGCGAGGGTGCGCCGGGCGTCCGCGCTGGTGACGGGCGAGCCCTCGACCGCCAGGACGGTGCCCGTCTCCCCCACGGCGTCCGCGAGCGCGGCCGTGAACAGGCCCGCGCCCGCGTAGAGGTCGAGGGCGTGCTCCCCCGGGCGGGCCCCGGCGGCCGCGGGCACCGCACCGTGCAGCAGTCCGGGGGCGGCCCGGTGGATCTGCCAGAACCCCTCCGCGGAGACCTCCCAGCGGTGCGGGCCCGCGTGCTCGACGACGGACGGCCGTCCCGCCCAGGTCTCGGGCCGCCGCTGACCCTCGGCGCGGGCGGTGACGGAGACGTCCCGCTCCGCGGTGAGGCGCGCCAGCTCGTGGCGCAGCCGCTCCCGGTCGGCCCCGGGGGCGAGGCTCAGGTGCACCAGCGGCGTCCCGCCGTCGGCGGGGGCCGCGACGTCGACCCGCTCCGCCCCGCGCAGGTCGAGCCGCCCGAGCCGCAGCCCGTCGATCGCGGGGACGACGAGCGGGAAGGAGTCCACCGGCACCACGGCGGCGCTGCGGTGGGGGTGCATCCCGATCCGGCCCGCGGGGTCGACGGCGAAGTGCGCGCGGGTGCGCCAGCCGCGGCCCTGCGGGTCCTCCCCCGGCATGGCCTCGACGGTGACCCGGGTCTCGAGCCCGGCCAGGCGGGAGAGCTGCTCGGTGACCACGGCGGCCTTGAGGGCGCGCTGGGCCGGCAGCTCGGCGTGGCCGAACTCCGCGCCGCCCACGGGCGGCTCGCCGCGCCGCCAGGTCAGCAGGGGGTCGGCCGGGGCCCACACGTGCTCGGCCCGCCGGTGGGGGTCCGCCTCGAGGACGGCCACGACGTCGCCCCGCCAGAACCGGGCCGCGGGGCCGCTGTCGGTGAGGCGGACGCGGACCAGCTCGCCGGGCAGGCCGTGGCGGACGAAGACCACGCGGCCCTCGCCGGTGCGGGCCACGGTGTGCCCGCCGTGGGCGACGGGGCCCAGGCGCAGCTCGAGCTCGACGGGCTCGGCGGACCCTGCGGATTCTGTGGACCCGGCGGGGACCGGGGGGCGGGACGGGATCACGGCTGGGACGCTCTCTGCTCGGGGGCGGACTCGGGGCCCGTGTCCTCGCCGGAGGCGGAGGACAGGTGCCAGGGCACGGAGGCCGTCATGACCCCGCGCTCCTGGTGCAGGCGGGCCCGCAGCGGCCGGATGGCCTGGTTGTGCAGCAGCCGCTCCCACCGGTGCCGCACCACGTACTCGGGCAGGTACACCACGACCAGGTCCCGGGGGGACTTGCGGCGCACCCCGCGCACGTGGTCGAGGACCGGTCCGATGGTGTCCCGGTAGGGCGCGTGCAGGACCGTGACGGGCACCGGGATCTCGAGGCGCTGCCACTCGGCGAGGATCCGGGCGGTGGCGGACGCGTTCGTGTCCACGACCACGGCCTCGAGGGTCGAGGGCCGGGACGCCCGGGCGTAGGCCAGGGCGCGCATGAGCGGCTTGCGCACGGAGGAGACGTAGATGATGGCGTGCACCCGCGAGGGCAGGGCCCGGACCGGGGAGTCGGGCTGGAGCGCGAGCTCGGCGTCCACGGCGTCGTAGTGCCGGCGCACGCCCGCCATGACCGCGCTGAGGACGGCGATGGCCACGATGGTGATCCACGCGCCCTGGGTGAGCTTCGTCACGAGCACGACGACGAGCACCGCCGCGCACAGGACGAAGGCGATCAGGGCCACGGCCCGGCGGACGAACAGCTCGCGGCGGACCCCCGGGTGCGGGCGCATCCGCCGCACCCGCGCCCAGTGCCGCACCATGCCGGCCTGCGTGAGCGTGAAGGAGACGAACACGCCCACGATGTAGAGCTGGATGAGGCTGTTGACGTTGGCCCCGAACGCCACGGTGAGGACCACGGCGACGAGCAGCAGCAGCAGGATGCCGTTGGTGAACGCGAAGCGGTCCCCGCGCGCCTGCAGCTGCCGGGGCAGGAAGGCGTCCCGCGCCAGCCGGGACGCGAGCGTGGGGAAGCCGGAGAAGGCGGTGTTCGCGGCGAGCACCAGCACGCCCACGGTCGCGGCGACGAGCACGAAGAACCACAGGGAGTCGGTGCCGAAGACGGTCTTGGCGAGCTGGCCCAGCACGGGGTCCTGGAAGAAGTCGGGCCCGGGGAGCCGGCCGTCCACGAGCAGCTGCTCCTCCGGGTCGCCCACGACCACCACGTCCGTGCGGTCCGCGAGGTACATCACGCCGGCCAGCAGGGCGGCCGCGAGCGCGCCGAGCACGCCGAGCGTGGCCGCCGCGTTGGCCGCGCGGGGCTTGCGGAAGTACGGCACCGAGTTGGTGATGGTCTCCACGCCGGTCAGCGCCACGGCCCCGGAGGAGAAGGCCCGCAGCACCACCAGGGCGCCCGCCAGGCCGGCCAGCCCGGCGTCGAAGCCCGCGGCGGGCAGGACCTCCCGGTCCGCGCTGGGGGCGTCGCCGAGGGAGCCGGTGAGGTCCTGGCCCAGGCCCACGAGCAGCAGCGCGGCCAGGACGGCGAGGAAGAAGTAGGTGGGCACGGCCGCGGCCCGGCCCATGAACTTCAGGCCGCGGAGGTTGAGCAGGCCCACGAACAGGATCCCGGCCACGGCCAGCTCCACCCGCCAGCCGATGAGCGCGGGCAGCGCCGCCGAGACGTACTGCGCGGCGGTGGCCATGGACACCGCCACGACGAGGGAGTAGTCGGCCATCAGGGCCGCGCCCACGCCCACCCCCGCGGTGCGGCCGAGGTTCTTGGAGACGATCTCGTAGTCGCCGCCGCCGGATGGGTAGGCGCGCACGTTCTGCCGGTACGCGGTGATCACCACGGCGAGCACCACCAGCACGGCCAGGCCCACCCAGGGGGAGACCGCGACGGCCGTGGTCCCCGCGAGCGCGAGCGTGAGGATGATCTCGTCCGGGGCGTAGGCCACCGAGGAGAGGGCGTCCGCCGAGAAGACCGGCAGCGCCGTGCGCTTGGGCAGCACGGCGTCGACGAACCGCTCGTTGTGGATGGGCTTGCCGACGAGTGCGCGCCGCACGGCCCGGGGAATGCTCTGCACGGCTCCCCACGGTAGTCCGTCCCGCACCGATTGTCCGCCGCACCGGCTGCCCGCCGCGCGCCCGGGCGTGACCTAGGCTGAGGGGCATGGCGCATTTCGTGATCATGGGGGTGGGGCGCGTCGGCACGATGGTCGCCCACACCCTCGAGGACTCCGGGCACACCGTGGCGGTGATCGACCAGGACGACCGCGCCTTCCGGAGGCTGCGCAAGTCCTTCGAGGGCAAGAAGGTCACCGGCCTCGGCTTCGACCAGGAGGTGCTGCGCCGGGCCGGCATCGAGGAGGCCTACGCCTTCGCGGCCGTCTCGAGCGGGGACAACTCCAACATCATCGCGGCCCGGGTGGCGCGCGAGACGTTCAAGGTCCGCCACGTCGTGGCCCGCATCTACGACCCCTCCCGGGCGGAGTTCTACCAGCGGCTGGGGATCCCCACCGTCGCCGCCGTGCGCTGGAGCGCCGACCAGGCGCTGCGCCGGATCCTGCCCGAGCAGACCATCACGGCCGACTTCCGGGAGGCCTCGGGACGGCTGCAGCTGGGCGAGCTGTCCCTGGACGACTCCTGGTCCGGCCTGCACCTGGACGCCATCGAGGAGGCCACGGGGGTGCGGATCGCGTTCGTGACCCGCTTCGGGGAGGGCGTCCTGCCCGGTCCGGACATGAGCTACCAGCAGGGGGACGTGGTGCACGCCATGATGCGCACCGACGACGTCGAGGCCGTGTCCCGCGTGCTGTCCCGCCGGCCCGGACCGGACGTGCTCGACTTCGCCAGCTCCCTGCGCCGGGAGTCCGAGG
Source organism: Kocuria sp. CH-021 (assembly GCF_049716185.1). NCBI lineage: Bacteria > Bacillati > Actinomycetota > Actinomycetes > Micrococcales > Micrococcaceae > Kocuria > Kocuria sp. CH-021. The sequence continues at coordinate 65,733 of NZ_JBNAFK010000006.1, forward strand.
ACGCGACCGGATCCGACGACACCCCGCGGGGAGGAGCCTGATGCGCGTGGTCATCGTGGGCGCGGGCGCCGTGGGCGCCTCGATCGCCCGGGAGCTGCTCTCCCACCAGCACGAGGTCGTGATCTTCGACGAGAAGCCCGAGGTGATCGGCCGCTCGGACCTGCGCGGCGCCCAGTGGATCATCGGGGACGCCTGCGAGCTCTCCACCCTGCGGGAGGGCGGGCTCGAGGACACCGACGTCGTCGTCGCCGCCACGGGCGACGACAAGGCGAACCTCGTGGTCTCCCTCCTGGCGCGCAGCGAGTTCGGCGTGCCCCGCACGGTGGGCCGGGTCAACAACCCCAAGAACGAGTGGCTCTTCGACGACGCCTGGGGCGTGGACGTGGCCGTGTCCACGCCGCGGCTGATGACCGCGCTCGTGGAGGAGGCCGTCGAGGTCGGCGACGTGGTGCGGCTGCTGACCCTGCAGACGGGCGGGGCCACCCTCTCGGCCTACACGGTGCCGCACGAGCACCCGATCATCGCCACGATGGTCTCCCAGGTGCCGTGGCCGCCGGACGTGACGCTCGTGGCCATCCTGCGCGACGGCGTGCCCATCACCCCCTCGGGGGACGACGTGGTCGAGGGCGCCGACCAGCTCTTCTTCGTCTCCACCACGGAGGGCGAGGCGCAGCTGCGCGCGATGTTCACCACCGCGGGCCGGCACGAGCCCCACCGGGACTGAGCCCGGCGGCCGGGCTCAGGGGGTGTCCTGCTCCTCGGCGGCGATCTGCTCCGGGGGCCGGGACACGAGCCACGCGAGCCACAGGGTCAGCGCGTACAGGGGCACGCCCATGACCAGGCGCGCCACGCCGAGCCCGGTGAGGTTCTCCGCCAGGTACAGGGGCACCTGCACGAGCAGACGGGCGGCGAACATGGCCATGAGCATGACCGTGGCCACCTGGTACGCGCGGCGGCGCACCGGGACCTCCCGCCACTGGGTGCCCTCCCCGCGGATGTAGCCGTAGAAGACGCCGAGCAGCGGCCAGCGGGCCAGCAGGGACAGCCCGAGCCCGCCGAACCAGGCCGCGTTGATCCAGAAGCCGGGGACGTAGTAGTCCAGCGCCTCGCCGGTGGCGCGCGCGAACAGCGCGCAGACGCCCACGCCCACGAAGCCGGAGACGGCCTGCACGAGGCTCTGGCGCTGGACGAGGCGCAGCACGGTGAAGAGCGCGGCCGCGCCCAGGGACGCGACGAGCGCCACCCCGAGCGTGTTGCCGACGAGCAGCACGGCGAGGAACACGAAGCCCGGCAGGATCGTCTCGGCGAGCCCGCGCCAGCCGCCGACGGCGTGCAGCACGTCGAGCTGGCCGTTGTCCTTGCGCCGCATCCCCGAGCGCGCGGCGTAGGCGGCCATCGAGCGCTCCACGTCGTCGCGCCGGGGCCCGCCCGCCGTGCTCCCGGGCTCCTGGGGGTCCGTCATCGGCTGACCTGCTTCGCGATGATCTCGTAGCGCGGGTTGAACATGGAGGGGCGCCCGTCCCGGAAGCTGACCACGCCCGCGCAGCGCAGCCGCGTGCCCGCGGTGACGCCCGGCACGGAGCGCTGGCCGTGCCACACGAGGCGCAGGGGCCGGGGGGCCACCGGGCCCTGCTCCCCCTCCGTCCGCGGGCAGTCCGGCACGAGCAGCGCCGTGAAGTTCTGCGCGCCCGTCACCGGCGGCACAGTGACCTCCACCACGAGGCCGGTCGCCATCACCCGGCGGCGTCCCCCGGCCGCGGTCGAGGGATCGAGGTCCCCCGCGCAGACCGGCGCCTCGGCGACCACGTCGATGGCTCCGGTGCCCGGCGCCGGCCGGGTGAGCCCGTTCCCCGTCCTCGTCATGGCTCAGCCGATCTCCGTGATCTCGGGGCCGCGCCGCGGCGGCCGGACGGGCTCCCGGTCCGGCTCCTGCGCCGTCTCCTGCTCCGCGTCCCGCTCCGTCCCCGGGGCGGGGCGGCGCACGGCGTCCTCGGGGACGACCAGCGTCAGCAGCTCCCGGGGCGGCATGGGGCGGTCGCCGCGCACCACCACGAGCTCGCGCACGACCTCGTCGAGGGCGGCGGCCGACTCGGCCGTCACCGCGGCGGTGCCCGTGAAGACCGCGCGCACGAACCAGCGCGGCCCGTCGACGCCCACGAAGCGGGCGAGGCGGAAGCCCTGGGTGCCGTCGGAGGCCGTGGCGGGGAAGCGGGCGACGACCTGGAGACCGAACGGGCCCTCCTCGACCGTCGGCTCGCCGTTGCCCGTGCGCAGCGACTGCACCAGCTCGCGGCGGACCTCGTCCCACAGCCCCTCGGAGCGGGGCGCGGCGAACGCCTGGACCTGGACGGACCCGCCCCCGAGGTCCAGGGCGACCGCGCGGGGGCGCTGCGTGCGCTCGTCGACCTCGAGCCGCACGCCCAGCCCGGAGCGCGGGCGCACGAGAACGGCACCGAGGTCGAGGTAGCCGTCGCGGCCGTCGATCTGCGAGACGTCGAGAGGGCCCTGCGGCTCCCGGCGCCGCGCCGCCGCGGCGTCCTCGGCGCTCGGGACGGCCTCCGGCGGCTGCGGGGCGGCGTCCTGCGCCGGGGGCTGCTTCTTCTTGCGACCGAACATGTTCTCGTTCTCCTCCGCCGGCCCGCGGGCCGGCTCGTGGCGTGAGCTCGTGGGGGGCGGCTCGGGGATCAGGCGGTGCCGCTCGAGCCGAAGCCCGTGCCGCCGCGGGCCGAGCCGGGCAGGACGTCGACGACCTCGAAGACGGCCTGCTCGACGCGCTGGACGACGAGCTGGGCGATGCGGTCCCCGCGGCGGACCGTGAAGGACTCGGTGCCGTCCGTGTTGAGCAGGGTGACCATGATCTCGCCGCGGTAGCCGGAGTCGACGGTGCCCGGGGCGTTGACCACCGTGATGCCGTGCCGGGCGGCCAGACCCGACCGGGGGTGCACGAATGCCGCGTACCCCTCGGGCAGCGCGATCGCCACGCCCGTGGGCACGAGGGCCCGCTGCCCGGGGCCGAGGACCACGTCCTCGCGGGAGCGCAGGTCCGCGCCGGCGTCCCCGGGCTTGGCGTACACGGGCGGCGGGAGGTCCGGGTCGAGGGCCTGCAGCGCGATGCTGAGCGGGCGCCCGTGGCCCGACGGCGGCCGGTGGCCTGTCGACTGGTCGTTCACAGTGCCCCACTCTAACGCGCCGGACCACGGGCGCGGTCGTGAGACGCTAGAGCCATGTCCGACCCTGCTTCCTCCAGTGCGTCCCCGGCCGACGGCCCCCGCCGGTCCTCCTCCGAGCGGCCCGGCGCCGAGATCCTCTACGAGGAGAAGCTCACCCCCGCGTGGTGGATGTGGCTCCTCGTGCTCTTCGCGGGCCTCGTCGCCCTGATCGCGCTCGCCCCCATCGACCTGTGGGTGGCCGGCGCCGCGGCCCTCGTGGTCGGCGGCGGCACCGCCGTGGCCCTCGTCGCCTCCAGCACCAGGATCGTCGTGACCGACGAGTTCCTGCAGGTCGGCCGGGCCCGCATCGAGCGCCGGTTCGTGGGCGAGGCCGAGGCCTTCCGCGGCGACGACGTCCGCCGGGTCCGGGGGCCCGAGCTCGACGGACGGGCCTACATGAACTTCCGGGCGTCCGTGGGGCCGGTGGTGCGGATCCGGATCACCGACCCCGTCGACCCCACCCCCTACTGGCTCACCTCCACCCGGCACCCCGAGCGCGTCGTCGAGGTGCTGTCCGGGCGCCCGTGAGCACGGCCCGGGAACGGAGGAACCCCGCCGCGACGGACGTCGCGGCGGGGTTCCTCGCACTGCTCGGACGAGCTCGGACCGGCGGGGCTCAGCCCACGCACTCGACGCAGTGCTTGACGCCGTTGCGCTCCTCGGCGATCTGGGAGCGGTGGCGCACCAGGAAGCAGGAGCCGCAGGTGAACTCGTCCTCCTGGGCCGGCAGCACGACGACGGACAGCTCCTCGTTGGAGAGGTCCGCGCCCGGCAGCTCGAAGCTCTCCGCCGCGGCCGCCTCGTCCTCGTCCACGGCACCGGACTGCGGGTCGCTGCGACGCGTCTGCAGCTCCTCGATCGAGTCCTCCTTGAGCTCGTCGTCCTGCTTGCGCGGCGCGTCGTAATCAGTGGCCATGTCGGGTCTTCGCTCCCATGGGGTCCGAGGGCGGGCTCGGGCACGGCTCGCCGCCGCCCACCGGGCTCTGTGTCGCGTAGATTGTTCACCATCCGGGGGCAAAAATCCAACCGTGCACGGGCCCGCGAACACGCGGCGGAGGCCCTCCGCGGACGGCCTCCGGCCGGGGTCGTGCGACGGCCAGTAGGATTGGGGGGCGGGACCGGGCCGGCACGTCGGACGCGACCGACGGACCCGCCCCGCAGCGCCCGCTCGACGACCCCGAGCGCACCCGAGAACCATCCCGGAGGAATGACAGCATGGAGCAGTTGCGCCTGGCAGGTGTGCACGACGACGGTGAGCACCTGGTCGTCGAGGACGAGGCAGGCACCCGCCACCTGTTGCGGATCGACCAGGAGCTGCGCCTGGCCGTCCAGCGCGCCCGGCGCCTGCCCGGCGCCCGCCAGCGCGGCTCGGGCCAGTTCGGGCCCCGCGAGATCCAGGCCCGGTTCCGCGCCGGGGCCACGGTCGAGGAGATCGTGGCCGAGAGCGGCTGGGAGTCCGCGCGCGTCCGCCGCTACGAGTGGCCGATCCTCGCCGAGCGGGCCCACGTCGCCGCCGAGGCGCAGAAGGTCGAGATCGAGGACCGCTCCGCCCACCGCGGCTACCACTCCGTCTTCGAGGGCGAGCCCCTGACCCTCGGCCGTGCCGTCGCCCACCGGGCCGCCGACCTCGGCGTGGACCCCTCGTCCCTCGAGTGGGACTCGTGGCAGCGGGAGGACCACCTGTGGGCAGTGGTCGCCCGGTTCTCGGTGGTGGACCCCTCGGCCGCCCCCGCCCACGACGAGCCGCTGGCCGAGTGGCTGTACAACCCCGCGAACCAGAGCGTGCGGCCGGCGAACCCGTGGGCGGAGTCCCTCACCGAGCCCGGCCCCCCGGACACGCCCCTCGGCACGGGGCTCGGCGTCCTGGACGGCGGCCTCGACCCCGAGCTCACGCAGCTGCGCCGCTCGGCCGTGGAGGCCGACGACCTGCTCGACGTGCTGCAGGCCCGCCGCGGGCAGCGCATCGGCGAGGACGCCGACGGGGACGACGCCCTCGCCGAGATCCTGGGCCGTGGCATGGGCCACGTGGAGCGGCGGCCGCGCCCGCTCGCCGCTCCCGAGGACAGCTCCGTCTTCGACCGGCCCTTCCAGCCCGCCACGCAGTTCCCCGAGCCCGGCGCCGCCACGGAGCCCGCCCCGGGCCGGGCCGGGGCGCCCGCCGCCGGCACGGACGAGCAGTGGGCGGAGGCGGCCACCGGCGCGCCGGCCGAGCCCGTCGAGCACTCCCCCGCCCGGGACGGCGCGCCCGCGAGCACCCCGGAACGGGCGCAGCAGCCCGGGCCGGAGCGCACCGGGGGCGACGACGGGGCCGCGCCCGCCGCGGACTCCTCCGCTGCCGAGGCATCCGGGACGGGGACCTCCGAGACCGGGACGCCCGGCACCGGGACGCCCGCAAGCGTGACACCCCGGTCCGGGGCCGACGGAACCGGGAAGTCCCCGTCCGAGGACCCGCCGGGCGAGGACCCCGCCGACAGTACCGCTCCGGCCGCGCGAGAGGGCGCCGAGGACTCCACCGCCGAGGAGGAGTCCGCACCGGAACGGCCCCGTCCGCGCAACAAGACGGCGAAGGCACGGCGCTCCGCGCGGTCCTCGGTGCCCAGCTGGGACGAGATCGTCTTCGGCAGCTCCTCCGACTGAGCCCCGGTGCGTGCCGTCCGGCACCCGCCGCCCGGCACGGGTTAGAGTGCACGCAGCAGGGGACGGCTCCGCGCCGTTCCTCCGGGTCCGCGCGCTCCCCCATCCCGCGCTCGGCCCGGACGGACGACACCACGTCAGGGGCAGCACGACATGGGCAATTCCATCGAGGACGATCTCTTCGGGGACGACGAGCGCGACGCCGCCACCGCGGACGCCGCCACCCCCGGCGGCACCTCCGCCGCGCCGGCGGGACCGGCCGAGCTCGTCCAGGGCTCCGGACCGGGCCGGTTCGTGGCCGGCCTGGTCCTCGGCGCAGTCGTGCTCGTGGTGCTCGCCGGCGTCGGGGCGCTCTATCTGGGCGGGGTGGGGCGCAGTCTCTTCGGCAGCGGTCAGCAGGCGGAGTTCATCCCCGCCCCCTCGATGACCACGTCACCGTCGGCCACCGCCTCGCCGACGCCCACCCGCACCCGCACGCCCTCCCCCACACCCTCCCCGACGCCGAGCCCCTCGGCCGAGGCCCCCGCCCCGCCGCCGCCCGCCCCGGAGCCGGTGCCGCCGGCCCCCGTGGTCCCCGCGCCGGCGCCCGTGCCTCCCGCCCCGGTCGCGCCCGAGCCGGTCGTCCCCGCGCCCGTCCCGCCGCAGCCGGGGGTGCCCGCCCCGGCACCCGCTCCGCCCGCTCCCCCCGCGCCGCAGCCGGCCCCGCCCGAGCCCGGACCCGCGTCGCCCGGGACGCCCGTGGAGGACGAGGGAGGCCCGGTCGAGGAAGACCCGGCCGAGGAGGGTCCGGACGAGGAGGACCCCGTCGACGAGGAGCTCGCCGAACCCGCCGCCGCCGGGGAGGAATCCGCCGAGGGGGGATCCGCCGAGGACGGAACTGCCGACGAGGCCGGCGGGGAGACCCCGGCGGTGCCGTGAGCGAGGAGACCCCGGCGGCGCCCTGAGCGGGGAGACCCCGGCGGTGCCGTGAGCACGGGGAGACCGGGCCGGGCCCGCCAGCGGGCGCTCAGGCGAGGCGCAGCAGCGGGACCTCCCGCTCGGCGCGGGTGAGCGAACCGTGCTGACCCACCATGGACAGGACGCTGGGCCGGAGCCGGCCCAGGTCGAACAGTGCGATCGGGTCCCGGGCCAGCACCAGGAGGTCGCCGATCCGCCCGCGCACCGCCTCGCGCACGAGCTCCGGCGGCCCGAAGTAGCCGGCCTCGAGAGCGGCCTCCCGGGAGAGCAGCCACACCCGGGAGCCGAACTGCCCGCGCCAGGCGGCCACGAGCGCCCTGACGTCCCCGGCCGTGGCGTCCTGCTCCAGGTGCAGCTGCACCGTCCGCGGCTCCCCCGCCGTGTGCCGGACGCCGTCCAGCAGACCCGGAAGCCCGGAGAAGTCGACGCGGGCGTCCCGGGGGACGTCCACCATGCCGTGGTCACCGGTCACCAGCACGGTGGTGCCGGCCGGGACCCGGGCGACCAGCCGGCGCAGGGCCGCGTCGAGCTCCTCGAGCTGGGCCGTCCACTCCCAGGACTCCCAGCCCCGCGCGTGCCCGGTGCGGTCGAGCTCGTCCCAGTAGAAGTACATGAGGGCGTCCCGGCCCGCGGCGAGCTGGTCGAGCGCGGTGCTGACGCGCGCCGCCGGTCCCTCCGCGGCGACGAACCGGCTTCCGCGCAGGGCGGCCTCGGTGAGCCCGGAGCCGGCGAACTTGCCCCGGCTGACCGTGATCACGTCGAGGTGCTCGGCGGCGCGCTCGAACACCGTGGGCAGCGGCTGCCACGTGCGCGGGTCCACGGCGGCGTCCCAGCCCCCGAGCTGGTTCACGACCCGGTCCCGGGCGGGGTCCAGCACGTCGTAGCCCACCAGGCCGTGCGCTCCGGGGGCGGCGCCGGTGCCGAGGGACGCCAGTGAGGCCGCCGTCGTCGTGGGGAACGCGGCGTCCAGGGTGGCCAGGCTCCGGGCCCCGGCCAGGACGGGGGCGTGCCCGGCGCGGGCCCGCAGCTGCGCACGCCCCAGCCCGTCCACCATGACGACGACGACCCGGCGGGCGGCGGGCAGGCCCAGCACGTCCCGGAAGCCGGGCACGCCCAGGGACGCCGCGGCCGAGGACATGACCTCCGCGACCGATCGGCTGCCGTAGCGGGGCGGGCCCGGCAGGTCGGCGGGCAGCGCGGGGAGGACTTCCTGCACCGCCCTCATCGGGCGGCGCCGCCGTCCCGGCCGGTGAACCGGTCGGTGAACCGGGTGCGCGGGGTGGCCGCGGCCGTCCGCCGCGGGGCGGGCGTGCGGCCGTGAACCGGCTGGGCGATCTGCGCGCCGTCGGTCAGGGGGGAGAGGTTGGCCCGGCGCAGCGTGCGCGCGAACTCCCGCGCCCCCTCGACGGCGGCCGGGCCGTCGGCCTCCGCGCTGATCCGCAGCACGATGTCCTCGCGGGCCGCGGTGCCGGTGTAGCCGTGGTCGGCCTGGCACTGGGGGTCCTCGCACAGCGCGGGCGCCAGGTCCACGTGCAGGGTGCCCGTCCACGCGATGGCGAGCGTCACCTCGGAGATGGGGCTGTCCGGCCGGTAGTTGGCCGGCTGGTAGTAGGAGTAGCTGAGCGTCACGGAGCGGATCTGCGAGATCCCCACCGTCTCGGTGGAGACGCGGGCCACCACGTCCCGGCCGCTCTCGTCGAACTCCTCGTCGTCCACGTGCGTCACGTGGAGCACGTCCTCGGCGAGCACCAGCACGGTGGTGTGGCGGTGCACCTCCGTCCGGTCGATGTGGGTCTCCAGCTGCACGAGGTGGGACACCGGGGACCGGCCGTCCAAGGAGTCCTGGACCACGTCGATCACCAGCTGCGGATAGAAGCCGGCCTTGTTGATGTCCTCGACCAGCCGCTGGCCGCGCTCACCTGAATACGTCATGGAGGACATTTTCCCCCACGCGCGCGCCCGCGCCCAACACGGGCCCTCAGGGCACGCGGAAGTAGCAGCGCTCCTCCCCGCCGCCCTGGTCCTCGCAGACCCGTTCCAGCACCACGGGGGTCTCCTCCGGCGCCGGGCCGGGGGGTGTCGGCGCGCTGCGGGTGGCCGTGGGCGTCGGACCGGGAGCGGGGACCTGCTCCGCGGAGCCCAGCGGGTCGAGCAGCAGGTAGCCGCTCAGCAGCGCCGTCATTCCCACCAGGACCACGAACACGCCCCGCACGGCGCTGCCGCGGCGCCGGCGCCCGGTCCGCGCCGTCGGGGTGAACGTCCCCGTCCGCCGTCCCGCGGCCGGCCGGTGGCCCGCGCCGTCCCGGCCCGGAACCGGGACGGGTGCTCCGGCGCCGGCGGGCCCCGGCGTGCCCCGCCCGGGCCCGGACCCGCCGTCCCCGGGCCCCGTGTCGCCCGGACCGGTCGCTCCCGGGTCCCCGGGCCTGCCGCCGTTCGCCCCGGTGCTGCTCGGCCCGCTGTCGCCCTCGCCGGCGTCGTTGCTCCCGGAGCCGGCCGCCGCGGGGCCGTCCTTCCCGGCGCCGGCACTCCCCGCGCCGGCACTCCCGGCGCCGGCATGCCCGGTGCCGCCGCTCCCGGTGCCGGCCGCCCAGGTCCCCGAGGCCCCGGCACCGGCGCCACCGGTGTCCACCGTGTCGGGTCCGTCCGGGAACGGGTCGCCGGTGCGCTCCCCCCGTGTTCCGCCCGCTCCGGAGCCGGGCCCCGCACCGGCCGGGTCCGCCGTGCGCTCCGGGGCGTCCGTGCCGTCCCATCCGGTCAGCACCCGGCTCGCCCACGGCTCGGGCAGGGGGTCGAGGACGTCGAAGACCTCGAACGGCTCCCCGTCCCGCGTGCGGGCCGGGTCGAAGCGCCGCCGTGCCGCGCCCGCGGTGAGCTCGTGCAGCACGGCCACGGCCGCGTCCCGGCGCAGCGCGGGGTCCGGGGTGAGCAGCGCCGCGAGGTGCTCGGCGAGGTCGCCCTGCTCCCCCACCACCGCCCGCGCGTCGTTGGGCCCGAGGCTCTCCTGGGGCTCCAGCGAGGGGTCCAGCATCCGCAGCGCGGTGATCCCCGCGGCGTAGAGGTCCTGCGCGGGGCTCGGGTCGGTGAGCGCGTAGGCCTCCGGGGGCAGGTAGCCGGGGGTGCCCACCACCGTGCCCGTCCGGGTCAGCCGGGCGTCCTGGACACGCACGGCGATGCCGAAGTCGGAGAGGAAGACGTGGGGCCGGCTGGTCCCGGTGCTGTCCAGCATGAGGTTGCCCGGCTTCACGTCCCGGTGCACCCAGCCCTGGGCGTGCACGAACTGCAGCGCCTGGAGCAGCTGGGCCAGGACCTCCTCCGTCAGCTCCGCCGAGGCCGCCCCGTTGTCCAGCAGCGCGGACTCCAGGGTCCCCCCGTGGACGAGCGGCATCGCGATGACCACGTGCGCGTCCTCCGCGGCCCAGCCGTACGGGGCGAGCACGTGCGGGTGCTCCAGCTTCACCGACTGCTCCCGCGCGAAGCGCAGCAGGTCCGCGGAGTCGCGCTGGCGCAGCACCTTGGCCGCGCACAGCTGCTGGAGCCGGCCGTCCCAGGCCCGCCACACGGACCCGCTGCCGCCGCGGGCGATGGGGTCGATGAGGGTGTACCGACCGGCTATGGTGTCCGCCACGAGGTCCGGGCCCGCCTAGCTGCGCATGGCCCGGCGCGCGCTGTCCGTCCGCTGCCGGGCGTTGCCGATCCCGACCGAGGCCCCGAGCACGGTCAGGGAGCCGCTGGAGACGAGCACCGGGTTCAGCTCCACGCGGGCGATCTCCGGGTGCCGGTCCTTGAGCAGCGCCACCCGGGAGACCAGGTCCTCCAGCCGGTCCACGTCCGCGGCCGGGACCCCCTGGTGGCCGAACAGCTTGCGGGAGGCCTTGGGCTCCCGGACCATCCGCCGCACGTCCTGGTCGGTCAGCGGCGGGACCCGGTGGGCCCAGTCCTCGAGGAGGTTCACCGCGTCCCCCGCCATCCCGAACGAGAGCACGGGGCCGATGAGCGGGTCCTCGATGGCCCGGAGCACCACGGCCTGGCCGGTGGGCGCCATGGACTGCACCTCGAGGTCGAAGGTGCCGAAGGGGGCGAGCGCGCGGTGCATGGTCTCGATGGCCGTGCGCAGCTGCGCGTCGTCCTGGATGTTGAGCTGCACGCCGCCCAGGTCGAGGCGGTGCCGGAGGTTGGGGTCCGTGGTCTTCAGGGCCACCGGGTAGCCGAGCCGCTCGGCGGCGGCCGGCGCGTCCGCAGGATCCGTGAACCGCTCGCTGGGCAGCAGGCCGATGCCGTAGGTCGCCAGCAGCGTCCTCGCCTGGTCGGCGTCCAGCTCGAGCAGCTCGTCGCCGGAGACCCGGGGCAGCACCGTCTCCACGAAGGTCTCGGCCGCCTCCGCGTCGATGCCCTTCGGCTCGGCGTGCCGGCCCTGGTCCTGGGCGCGCCACCGGGTGTAGTCCACCACCTTGGCGAGCGCGCGCAGGGCCGCGCCCGGGGAGTCGAAGCAGGGCACGTCCAGGCCGTCGTCGGCGTGGTGCAGGGCGGAGACCGCGCCGGGCTCGGTGCTGCCCGTGAAGACGACCACCACGGTCTTGCCGTGCTCGCGCCCCACGCGGCCCACGAGCTCGGCGACCTCCTCCGGCGTGGTGTCCGGGACCGGCATCAGCGTGACCACGGCGGTGTCGACGCCCTCGGCGCCGAGGCAGCTGTCGACGGCCGCCCGCAGCTGCCCGAGGGCCTCCCGTCCGCCGTCCGCGGTCCGGACGCCCGCCTGGGTCACCGCGACCTCCAGCCCCAGCTGCATGCACCGGTCCTCCATGAGCTGGCCCAGGGCCAGTGCGTTGGAGACGAGGGCCGTGCGGCCGCCCGCGGGCAGGGGCTGGCCGGCGAGGATCCCGGCCACGTCCATCAGGTGCTCGCTCGTGTCCGCGCGGATCACCCCGGCCTGGCGGAACATCGCGTCCAGGGCCCCGGGCGGCGCCTGCGTGGTGCGCCCGGTGTGGCCGGGCGGCAGCCGCAGCCCGGTGACCTCGCTCTTGGCCACGATCACGGGCTTGTTCAGGGACAGCCGGCGCGCGATGCGGGAGAACTTGCGGGGGTTGCCCACGGACTGCAGGTAGAGCCCGCACGCGCGGGTCGCGGCGTCGTCCTCCCAGTACTGCATCATGTCGTTGCCGGAGACGTCGGCGCGGTTGCCGGCGGAGAGGTACGTGGACACCCCCACGTTGTGGCGCAGCGCGGCGGCGTTGAGCATCATGCCGATGGCGCCCGACTGGCTGAACAGCCCCAGGGGGCCCTCGCGCGGCACCGCCGGCAGGATCGAGGCGTTGAAGCGGGACTCCGGGGCCGTGCTGTAAAGCCCGAGGCTCGCGGGGCCGACCACGCGCATCCCGTGCGAGCGGGCACGGCGGACGAGCTCGGTCTGCCGGGCCCGGCCCGCCGCGCCCGCCTCGGCGTAGCCGCCCGTGACGACGACGACGGCGCGCACGCCCGCCGCGCCGCACTGGTCCACGACGTCGGCCACCAGGTCCACGGGCACGGCGACCACGGCGAGGTCCACGCGCTCGGGGACCTCGCCGATCGAGGTGGCGTGGGTCATGCCCTCCCGCTCGAACGGGGTGGGGCTCACGCCGCTGAGCCGGCCGGCGAACCCGGAGGCGACGAGGTGCTCGACCAGCGCGTGCCCGGCGTGGCCGGGGTCCCGCGACGCCCCGATCACGGCGATGGAGGACGGGGAGAGGAGGTCGGCCATGGACAGGGCCTCGGCCCGGTGCTCCCGCGCGGCCATCACGGCCAGCGACTTCTCGGTCGGGTCGATGTCGAAGCCCACCACCACCACGCCGTCGTCGAACTTGCGGGTGAGCTCGTAGCCGGCCTCGGCGAACACGCGCAGCATCTTGCGGTTCTCGGGCAGCACCTCGGCGGAGAAGTGGTCGATCCCGTTCTCCCGCGCCGCGGCGGCGAGGTGCTCGAGCAGGATCGAGCCGATCCCCCGCCCCTGATGGGCGTCGGAGATCATGAACGCGACCTCGGCGTCCTGCGGGTCGTCCGTGCGGTCGTAGCGGCCGACCCCGATGATCTGCTCGCCCAGCAAAAGCACGAAGCACACGCGGTCCCGGTGATCCACCCGGGTGAACCGGTCCAGCTCGCGGGCGGAGAGCGTGGGCTTGTAGGAGAAGAAGCGCAGGTAGATGGAGTTCTCGGACTGCGACCGGTGGAAGGCCAGGAGCGCGTCCCGGTCCTGCGGGGAGATGGGGCGCAGCTGCGCCGTGGCGCCGTCGCGCAGGATCACGTCGGCCTCCCAGTACTCGGGGTACTGTCCGGCTTCGTCCGTGTCCGCGGTCTCTGGAACCATAGACTTCAGGCTAGTAGACAAACCCGCACCGTCAACGGTGCCTCCCGGTGCGTCCCCCGACGTTCTGCAACGCCGAGCGGCGGGGGCCGCACCGGACCGACCCACGACCGAAGGACCCCCCGCTGTGATGGCTCGCCGCCGTGCGCCCTCCCGTCCGTCCGCCGAGGACGAGCTGCCCGCCGACTTCCGGGAGAACATCGTCGACATCGACGTGACCTCCGAGATGGAGACGAGCTTCCTCGAGTACTCGTACTCCGTCATCTACTCCCGCGCCCTGCCCGACGCCCGGGACGGGCTCAAGCCCGTGCAGCGCCGCATCCTGTTCATGATGAACCAGATGGGGCTGCGCCCCGACCGCGGTCACGTCAAGAGCGCGCGCGTCGTCGGCGAGGTGATGGGCAAGCTGCACCCGCACGGCGACTCCGCGATCTACGACGCGATGGTCCGCCTCGCCCAGTCCTTCGCGATGCGCCTGCCGCTCGTGGACGGGCACGGCAACTTCGGCTCCCTCGACGACGGCCCCGCGGCCTCCCGCTACACCGAGGCCCGGATGGCCCCGGCCGCCCTGGCGCTCACGGCCGACCTCGACGAGGACGTCGTCGACTTCGTGCCCAACTACGACAACCAGTTCACCCAGCCGGGCGTGCTGCCCGCGGCGTTCCCGAACCTGCTGGTCAACGGCTCCTCCGGGATCGCGGTGGGAATGGCCACGAACATGGCCCCGCACAACCTGCGGGAGGTCGTCGCGGGCGCCCGCCACCTCGTGGAGCACCCCGAGGCCACGCTCGAGGAGCTCATGCGCTTCGTCCCCGGCCCGGACCTGCCCTCGGGCGGGCGGATCGTGGGCCTCGACGGGATCCGGGACGCCTACCGCACCGGGCGCGGCTCGTTCAAGACCCGCGCGAAGGTCTCGATCGAGCAGGTCTCCCCGCGCAAGCAGGGCATCGTCGTCACCCAGCTGCCCTACATGGTGGGGCCCGAGAAGGTCACCGAGAAGATCAAGGAGGCGGCGCAGGCGAAGAAGCTCCAGGGCGTCTCCGACGTCGTGGACCTGACCGACCGCAAGAACGGCATGCGCCTCGTCATCGAGGTCAAGAACGGCTTCAACCCGCAGGCGGTCCTGCAGCAGCTGTACAAGTACACGCCCATGGAGGACTCCTTCGGGATCAACAACGTGGCGCTCGTGGACGGACGGCCCCGCACCATGGGCCTGCTCGAGCTGCTGCGGGTGTACGTGGAGCACCGGCTGTCGGTGGTCCGGCGGCGCACCGGGTTCCGCCTGGGCAGGCGGCGCGACCGGCTGCACCTGGTCGAGGGCCTGCTCGTGGCCATCGTCGACATCGACGAGGTCATCCAGATCATCCGCTCGTCCGACGAGACGGCCGTGGCCCGGGAACGGCTCATGGCCGTCTACGACCTCAGCCGCGTGCAGGCCGACCACATCCTCGAGCTGCGCCTGCGCCAGCTGACCAAGTACTCGCGGATCGAGCTCGAGAAGGAGCAGGAGGAGCTGCGCCGGGAGATCGCCGAGCTAGAGGAGACCCTCGCCTCCGACGCCCGGCTGCGGGCCCTGGTCTCGGCGGAGCTCGCGGAGATCGCCGAGGTCCACGGCGACGACCGGCGCACCGAGCTGCTCGAGTCGGAGGCGCTGCCGGCGCCGGCCGCCGCGGCGGCGGCCCCCGCCCCGGGGAAGGCCCCGGGGGGCGGGCTCTCCCTCGAGATCGCCGACGACCCGTGCTGGGTCTTCCTGTCCACCTCGGGCCAGCTCGCCCGGACCCCCTCCCAGGTGCCGCTGGTGGATCCGCCGCGGCGGATCAAGCACGACGCCCTGGTCTCGGCGGTGCGGGCCACCGCCCGCGGGGAGATCGGCGCGGTCACGTCGACCGGTCGCATGCTGCGCGTCCAGGTGATGGACGTGCCCGTGCTGACCGCCTTCGAGGGCACCCCCAAGCTGGGCGACGGGGTCCCGGTCAAGGATTTCCTCACCCTCGGCCGCGGGGAGCGGCTCGTGGGGCTCGCGCCGCTCAACGCCGTGCTGGCCCTGGGCACCCGCAACGGTGTGGTCAAGCGCGTCAGCCCGGAGTACCCCCTCAACCGGGAGGACTGGGAGGTCATCACCCTCAAGGACGGCGACGAGGTGGTCGGCCTCGCCGAGTCCGCCGCCGAGGACGAGCTGGTGTTCGTGACCCGGGACGGCAAGCTGCTGCACTTCGAGGCTGGCGCCGTGCGGCCCCAGGGGCGCACCGCCGGCGGCGTCGCGGGGATCAAGCTGGTCCCGGGGGACGCCGTGGCGTTCTTCGGGGCCGTGCGCGATGCGGACGAGACGCCCGTGGTCGTGACCCTCGCCCGGGCGGACGAGGTGCTGCCCGGCATGTCGCAGTACTCGGTGAAGGTCACCCCGTTCTCGGAGTACCCGCCCAAGGGCAGGGCCACCGGCGGCGTGCGCGCGCACCGCTTCCTCAAGGGGGAGACCGGGCTGGCGCTGGCCTGGGTCGGGCACGGTCCGGCCAAGGCCGTCTCGGCCTCGGGCGTGGCCCGGGCCCTGCCCACCGAGCACGGACGCCGGGACGGCTCGGGCGTGCCCACCGACCAGGTGATCGACGCCGTGGGCCCCGCCTACGGCTGAGCCTCAGCGGCGGGGGCCGAGCAGCCCCATCTGCGTCACGGCCGCGCGCTCCTCCTCGAGCTCGCGGACGGAGCGGTCGATGCGGGAGCGCGAGAACCCGCCGAGCTCGAGGTCCGGGACGATGCCGGCGCGCCCGTCCCGGCAGACGACCGGGAAGGAGCTGACGAGCCCCTCCGGCACGCCGTAGGACCCGTCGGAGGCCACGGCCATGGACGTCCACCCGCCCTCGGCGGTCCCCAGGACCCAGTCGCGGACGTGGCACAGGGCCGCGTGCGCCGCCGAGGCCACCGAGGAGCCGCCGCGCACGTCGATGATCTCGGCGCCGCGGCGGGCGACCCGGGGGATGAAGGTGCTGTCCACCCAGTCCAGGTCCAGGCCCTTCTCCGCGAGCGCCTCGAGCGCCGGCCGGCCCCCGACCGTGGCGTGGGTCAGGTCGGGGTACTGGCTCGCGGAGTGGTTGCCCCACACGGCCACGCCCTCGATCTCGTCGACGCGCGCCCCGGTGGCCGCGGCCAGCTGCGCGAGCGCGCGGTGGTGGTCGAGCCGGGTCAGGGCGGTGAACCGCTCGCGCGGGACGTCCGGGGCGTGCGAGGCGGCGATGTACGCGTTGGTGTTGGCGGGGTTGCCCACCACGACGGCCCGGAAGTCCTCGGCCGCGCCCCGGTTGACGGCCCGCCCCTGGACCGAGAAGATCCCGGCGTTGGCCTCGAGCAGGTCCGCGCGCTCCATGCCCTGGGACCGGGGGCGGGCCCCGATCAGCAGCCCCACCGAGGCGCCGTCGAAGGCGGCGTCCGCGTCCTCGAAGACCTCCACGCCGTCGAGCAGGGGGAACGCCCCGTCCTGCAGCTCCAGGGCCGTGCCCTCCGCGGCCCGCCGCGCCTGCGGCAGCTCGAGCAGGTGCAGCCGGACCGGCGTGCCGGGCCCGAGGAGGTCGCCCGCCGCGGCCCGGAAGACGGTGGCGTAGCCGATCTGGCCCGCGGCGCCCGTCACGGTGACGGTGACCGGCCGGGGCCGGGCGGGTGCGGTGGACGGGGTGTGCGGGCCGGTGGCGGTCATGCGGGGTCCTTCCTGGGGGACGGTCGCTCGTCCCTGCCCAGCGTAGCGGCCGGGCCGCCGGGCGGGGCCCGGCCGCTCCCGGGCTCCCGCGCCGGGCCCCTCAGGCGTCGATGCGCTCCTGGTCCAGCTGCGCGGCGCCCTCGATGATGAAGTCCTTGCGCGGGGCCACCTCGGAGCCCATGAGCAGGGAGAAGGCGTGCTCGGCCGCCTCGGCGTCCTCGACCCGGATCCGGCGCAGCATCCGGTGCCGGACGTCCATGGTCGTCTCCGCGAGCTGGTCCGCGTCCATCTCGCCCAGGCCCTTGTAGCGCTGGATGGGCTCCTTGTAGCGCCGCCCCTCCGCCTCCAGCCGGGCGAGCAGGTCCTCGAGCTCGCGCTCGGAGTACGTGTAGACCATCTCGTTGGCCTTGCCGCCGGCGTTGACGATCTCCACCCGGTGCAGCGGGGGCACCGCCGCGTAGACCCGCCCCGCCTCCACGAGCGGGCGCATGTAGCGGTAGAACAGCGTGAGCAGCAGGGTGCGGATGTGCGCGCCGTCGACGTCGGCGTCCGTCATCATGATGACCTTGCCGTAGCGGGCCGCGGCGAGGTCGAAGGTGCGCCCCGAGCCGGCCCCGATGACCTGGATGAGCGCGGCGCACTCCGTGTTGGCGAGCATGTCCGTGATGGACGCCTTCTGCACGTTGAGGATCTTGCCGCGGATCGGCAGCAGCGCCTGGTGGTTCGAGGACCGGGCCAGCCGCGCCGTGCCGAGGGCGGAGTCGCCCTCCACGATGAACAGCTCGGAGCGCTCCACGTCGTTCGAGCGGCACTCGACGAGCTTGGCCGGCATCGAGGAGGTCTCCAGGGCGTTCTTGCGCCGCTGGGTCTCCTTGTGCACCCGCGCGGAGATGCGGGACTTCATCTCCGCCACGACCTTCTCCAGCAGCTGCCCGGCCTGCTGCTTGTCGTGCCGCCCGGTGGACGTGAGCTTGGCGGTCAGCTCCTTCTCGATCACCCGGCTCACGATCTGGCGCACGGCCGGGGTGCCCAGGACCTCCTTGGTCTGGCCCTCGAACTGCGGCTCGGCCAGCCGCACCGTGAGCACGGCCGTGAGCCCGGCCAGGACGTCGTCCTTCTCGACCTTGTCGCTGCCGGCCTTGAGCTTGCGGGCGTTCGCCTCGATCTGCTTCCGGAACGTCTTCAGCAGGGCCGCCTCGAAACCGGCCTGGTGGGTGCCGCCCTTGGGGGTCGCGATGATGTTCACGAACGAGCGCAGGGACGTGTCGTAGCCGATGCCCCACCGCAGGGCGACGTCGACCTCGCACGTGCGCTCCAGCTCCGTCAGCTTGGAACGGCCGTTCTCGTCCAGGACCGGGACGTTCTCCGTGAACCGGCCCTCCCCCTGGAAGCGCCACACGTCCGTGACCGAGCTGTCCGCGGCGAGGTACTCGACGAACTCGGAGATCCCGCCGTCGTGCTGGAACACCTCCTCGTGGGTCCCGAACTCCCCCGGCGTGCCGGGCAGGCCCCGCTGGTCGCGCACGGTGATGCGCAGCCCCGGGATCAGGAACGAGGTCTGCCGGGCACGCTTGGCCAGCTCCTCGTAGCTGAACCTGGCGTCCGTCGTGAAGATCTGCTCGTCCGCCCAGTACCGGATCCGGGTCCCGGTGACCCCGCGCTTGGCCTTGCCGACGACGTCGAGCACCGACCCCTCCACGAACGGCTCGAAGCGCGCGTGCGGGGAGGGCCGGCCCTGGTCGACGAAGCGTCCCGGCTCGCCGTGCCGGAAGGACATCTGGTAGGTCTTCCCGCCGCGGTCCACCTGGACGTCGAGGCGCGCGGAGAGCGCGTTGACCACGGAGGCGCCCACGCCGTGCAGGCCGCCGGAGGCGCTGTAGGAGCCGCCGCCGAACTTCCCGCCGGCGTGCAGCTTGGTGAAGACGACCTCCACGCCGGTCAGCCCGGTCCGCGGCTCGAGGTCGATGGGGATGCCGCGGCCGTCGTCGTGGACCTCCACGGCGCCGTCGGCGTGCAGGACCACCGTGATCTGGTGGCCGAAGCCGGCGAGCGCCTCGTCCACGGAGTTGTCGATGATCTCCCACAGGCAGTGCATCAGGCCGCGGGAGTCGGTGGAGCCGATGTACATGCCCGGCCGCTTCCGGACGGCTTCGAGGCCCTCGAGGACGGAGAGGTGGCGGGCGTTGTACTCGGAACGGGACGGTGTCACGGGGATACGACTCCTGGGGGACGGCGGGATTCCCCACCACTGTAGTCGGGGCGGCGGACACGGCCCTCCCGGGGCCGCGGTCCGCCGGCGGACGGCCCGACCTACGCCCGGGGCGAAAATCGGCTGCCGCCGGGATCGAATGTCCGACGGCCGTGGTTGTATGTAGCAGTACCCCGAAGCGTCCACGAGACCCCGGGTACCCGCACCGGCGGCCCCGTGCCCCGTGCAACGCGTACGACACAGGAGGAGGATCCCGTGAACGCAACATTGGAGAGCCGAGAACTCAATGCGACCGACCGCTGCGACGCGTGCGGCGCCCAGGCCTACGTCCGAGTGATCCTCGAGTCGACGGGCGGTGAGCTGCTCTTCTGCGCTCACCACGCGCGCAAGAACGAGCAGAAGCTGCGGCCCCTGGCCGCCACCTGGCAGGACGAGACCGAGCGCATCGGTTCCTGACCCGTACGCCCGCGACGGGCGGTCGACGCAAGGGATGCAAGGAGGGCCCCGACACCTGGTGTCGGGGCCCTCCTGCGTTCCCGGTGGCGCGGACGCTCCCGGCGGCCCGCCCCGACCGCCGGAGCGGACAGCGGGTCAGGCACGGGCAGCGGCTCCGGCCGTGGGCGTCCCGCGCCCGGACGGCGTCCGGGCGCGGGACGGACCGCTCAGTCGAGGTAGTCGCGCAGCACCTGCGAGCGGGACGGGTGGCGCAGCTTGGACATCGTCTTGGACTCTATCTGCCGGATGCGCTCACGGGTCACGCCGTAGACCTTGCCGATCTCGTCGAGGGTCTTGGGCTGGCCGTCGGTCAGGCCGAAGCGCATCGCCACGACGCCCGCCTCCCGCTCGGAGAGCGTGTCCAGGACCGAGTGCAGCTGCTCCTGCAGGAGCGTGAAGCTCACGGCGTCCGCGGGGACCACGGCCTCCGAGTCCTCGATCAGGTCGCCGAACTCCGAGTCGCCGTCCTCGCCCAGCGGGGTGTGCAGGGAGATCGGCTCCCGGCCGTACTTCTGCACCTCGACGACCTTCTCGGGCGTCATGTCGAGCTCGTTGGCCAGCTCCTCCGGGGTGGGCTCCCGGCCCAGGTCCTGCAGCATCTGACGCTGCACTCGGGCGAGCTTGTTGATGACCTCGACCATGTGCACCGGGATGCGGATGGTGCGGGCCTGGTCGGCCATGGCGCGGGTGATGGCCTGGCGGATCCACCACGTGGCGTACGTGGAGAACTTGAAGCCCTTGGTGTAGTCGAACTTCTCGACCGCGCGGATCAGGCCGAGGTTGCCCTCCTGGATGAGGTCCAGGAACAGCATGCCGCGGCCGGTGTAGCGCTTGGCCAGGGAGACGACCAGGCGCAGGTTGGCCTCGAGCAGGTGGTTCTTGGCGCGCTTCCCGTCATGGATGACCCAGCGCAGCTCCTTGCGGGTCTGCGGGTCCAGGGAGTCCTTCCCGTCCGCGAGCTTGTGCTCGGCGTACAGGCCGGCCTCGATCCGCAGCGCCAGGTCCACCTCCTGCTCGGCGTTCAGCAGCGCGACCTTGCCGATCTGCTTGAGGTAGTCCTTGACCGGGTCGGCGGTGGCCCCCGCGGAGACCACCTGCTGGGCCGGGGCGTCGTCGTCGTCGTTCGCGGTGATGACGAAGCCGGAGGTCTTCTCGTCCTTGGGCGCGGGCGCGGCGGCCGGGTCCTCGGGCGCGGCCTCCTCCTCGGTCTCCTCGTCCTCGTCCACCTCCGGGTCGACCACTCCGGCCTCGTCGGTCAGGCCCGTCTCGAGGTCGGCGTCGTCGGTGACGACGGCGTCCTCGTCGGGTGCCCCGGCGACGTCCTGGGCCTCCTTGGCCGTGGACGCCGCGGCCTTCTGGCGGCCCGTGGCCTTCGGCGCGGCCGGGGCCTTCTCCGCGGACCTGGTCGCCGTGGGCGCCTTGCTCGCGGCGGTCCTGGTCGCGGTCGACTTGCCGGCCGTGGACTTCGTGGAGCCGGCCGCGGCGCTCTTGGCCGCGCCGGAGCGCGCGGCGGTGGACTTCGCCGCCGTGGTCTTCTTGGCGGCCACGGTCTTCTTGGCGGCGGTCGACTTCGCAGCGGCGGTCTTCGCCCGCGGCGACGCGCCCGTGGTGCCGGACGGCGACCGAGCGTCCCCGGTGGCCGGGGCCTCGGCGGCGGTGTCCGTCGTCTTCTTGCTGGCGGCAGGTGACACTGAGAGCCTTTCGTTGAGCGGTCACGGCGTCCGCCCTCGGGGCAACACGCCTATGACCCTGTCAAGTCCGTGCGCCGGGCAGAGTCCGGTGCGGCGGGCTTGAAGGGTCCTGACAGCCGGAACCACGCGTGCGCGGGATTTGTTCCCGTTCTGCCATCGGATCCGAAAAAGCCACGGACCCGGGGCGTCACGAGTGCCAGGCGGTGGTGCGGTCCCGCGCCCAGAGCGGCACGGGACGGGCGTCGGCGAGGCGCAGGACCCGCAGTGCCGACGGGTGGCCCGGGACCAGGGCCGTGGCCCGGCGGACGAAGTGCGCGGTGTGGGAACCGCGCGCCCGGAAGCGGTTGAGCTGCGCGAGCTCGACGAGCACGCCCGCGAGCACGACCCGCTCCAGCGCTGCGTCCGCCCCGTCCCGCCCGGGATGCTCGGTCGGCCCGCCGGGCCCGGCGGGCTCCAGGAGCCAGCCGAGCACCTGCAGCACCCGGTACAGGGTGTCGAGCAGCGGCCAGTGCGGGGCGTCCGCCCACTCGCCCGTGAGCACGCGGGACAGCCGGACGAGCTCCCCCGCGTCGGGCCCGGGCAGCGGGGCGGGACCCGGACCGGGCTCCTCCCCGGCCTGCGGCCGCCGGGGCACGGTCGGCAGCCGCGCGGGCGCCGGTGCGAGGGTGGGCCCGATCGGCACGCCCTCGGCGCCGGCCTGCGGGTCGTCGACGTCGTCGCACAGCTCGGCCCACATCGCGGCGGCCGCCAGGACGCCGTCGAGGTCGTCCGTGGCGCAGGCCACGAGGAGCAGGTCGGCGAGCACGGGGTCCGTCAGGCTCGCCGCCAGGAAGCCGAGCAGCTCGTCGTCGTTGCCGAGCACCGCGGGCACGGGGCCCCCGGGCGAGCCCAGGACACCGGCGAGGACGTCGGCCCAGACGGACAGGGCCGGCACGAGGCGGTCGAGGTGGTGCCAGGCGCCGCCCCCGGCCCGCGCCCAGCGGAGCGCGGCGCGCCCGGCGCCCCGGTCGGTGCCGGCCGGCAGGGCCCCGTACTCGTGGTCCATCGCGAGCCGCGGAGCGGCCGCGTACGAGCTGCCGGAGGCCACGAGCGCGGCGTTGACGGCGCTGTCCTCGATCCCGGCGACGTCCTGGACGTCGGCCGGGTCATCGGCCGGCCACCACCGGTCGCCGGCCACGATCCAGCGCCCCGCCACGGCCCGCCCGGCGCGCCGGGCGGCCTCGTCCACGAGCGCGAGCAGCCCGTCCACCCCGACGGGCCGGCCCCCGGCGGCGGACGTCGTGTACACGATCACGAAGACCCGGTCGCTCAGGGCGTCGTGGCCCACGAGGTCGGCGAGATCGGCGACGAAGGCCGCGCGGAGGCCCTGGTCGGACGGACTGCCCGGGAGGTCCACGCGCACGCACGCCCCCGCCGTCCCGCCTCCGGCGGCGAACAGGACGAGGGAGTCGGCGGGCCAGTAGCCGAGGGTGTGCGGCACGACGGCGAGCAGGTCGGCCGCGCACCGGACGACGGGGACGAAGGGGTCTCGGATGGGGTGCTGTCTCATGGGCCCAGCGTGGGCGCGGCCGGGTCCGGGCGCGCCGGTCCGCGCCCGGGCTGTGGACCGGGAGCGGGGCCCGGCCCCCGTTGCCGGCGCGGTGCAGTGCCGACGGGCCCGTGCGGCCGGTCAGGCGGCGTCGTGACCGTGCCGCCGGCGCACCTTCCGGGCGGTGGCCAGCACGCCCGCTGTGCCCGCCGCCGCGATCAGGAACTGCGCGGCGATCGCGATCCGGAAGGCGTCGGGGGCGTACAGCTCGTCGCGGAAGCCGGCGGCGTGCAGCACGTCGAGGACGAAGCCGGTGACGAAGATGGCCAGCACGGAGGCGGTGAAGCCGCCCACGTTGACGATGCCCGTGGCGGTGCCCGAGCGCTGTGCCGGGTTGAAGCTGCGGGTGATGTCGAAGGCGATCATGGATGCCGGCATGCTGATCGCGATGACGCACACGGCGGCCAGCACGACCGGGACGGGCGCCGTCCCCGGCCAGACCAGCAGCACGGCCCACGCCGAGAAGATGACGGCGGTGACGCCCAGGGACAGGCGCACCCGGCGGTGCGGGCGGCGGGCGGTGAGCCCGCCGAGGCCGAGGGCCACGGCCAGGTTGGTGAGCACGAAGGAGGTCATCACGAGGGAGACCGTGGTGTCGGACAGGCCCTGCGCGTACTCGAGATAGGGGTACCCCCACATGAGCACGAACGTGTTGCCCGCGAACTGGGTGGTGAAGTGCACCCAGAAGCCGAGCCGGGTCCCGGGCTCGGCCACGCTCTGCCGGAGCACCTGGCCGGTGCGCCGCAGGCCCAGCTCCCGGTTCAGGACGTCCACCCCGGGGGGCGCGTTGCGCAGCAGGGCCGCGGCGAGCACGGCGGCGAGCAGCGCGAGCGAGGCCAGGGCCACGAAGGACGGGAACCACCCGGTGAGCTCGAGCAGCCAGGCGAACGGGATGACGGAGACGAGCTGGCCGAGGTTGCCGACCACGCCCAGGAACTGGGTCAGCGGCGGTACGCGCAGCGCGGAGAACCACGCCGGGATCAGGCGCATCACGCACACGAACGTGGCCGCGTCCCCCGCGCCGACGAGCACCCGGGCGGCCACGCCCTCGCCGACCGTGTCGGCGAGCGCCAGCTGGATCTGCCCCGCCGTCATGAGCAGCGCCCCGGCGGCGACCATGACGCGGGAGCCGAACCGGTCCACGAGCACGCCCACGGGGATCTGCAGCCCCGCGTAGACGAGGACCTGCATGAGCGAGAACAGCGACAGCGCGGAGGCCGCTGTGCCGAAGCGCTCCGCCGCGTCGACCGACGCGACGCCGAAGCTGGTGCGCTGGGCCACGGCACTGAAGTAGGCGAAGGTGCCGATCGCGAAGACCAGGTGGGCGCGGCGTGAGTCCTTGCCGGGCTCGTGGGCTCGGTACCGGTCGGACTGCATGCACTTCGCTCTCGGGGACGGGACCGGGCCGGGACCCGGGACGGCGGCGCCGCCCCGGACGACACCGGGCCGGCCGCGCGCCGGGCGGGCTCAGTCCTGCTCGTCCTCCTGGGCGGCGAGGAAGGCCTCGGCCGCGGCGCCGATCTCGTCGGCGTCGGGGAGCTCGGACTCGTCCCCGACCAGCAGGGAGCGCGGCACCGAGGCGTCGACGACGTCATCGTAGCGCTGTTCCAGACCGGCCACGACCGCCTGCACCTCGGGCGAGGCGCCGACCTGCTGGTCGATCTGCTGCTCGATCTCGCGGGCCGCCTCGCGCAGCTCGTCCGAGGGCAGGTTCAGCGAGGTCACGGCGCTGATGTGCTCGAGGGCGGCCACGGCGGCGTGCGGCAGGTGCGCCTCGGCCAGGTACTGCGGGACGTGGACGGTGAAGCCGATGTTGTCGATCCCGGCCTCGCCCAGCCGGATCTCGAGGAGCTGGGCGGCCGACGAGCTCATCTCCACGACGGGCTTCCAGGCGTGCTCGGCGGGCAGCAGGTCGGCCCGGTTGCCGTGCACCGAGACGATGAACGGCCGGGTGTGCGGGACCGGCATCGGGATCCCGGAGACGATCGCCACGAGCGAGACGTCCATCCGGCGGGCCAGGCCTACGACGGCCTCCGTGAACCGGTTCCACTGCAGGTCCGGCTCGGGCCCCGTGAGCAGCGCGAAGCTGCGCCCCAGGCCGTCCGTGACCAGCCGCAGGGACAGCTCCGGGTTCTGGAAGCCCTCGAAGTGGTCCTCCCGGAAGGTCACGTGCGGGCGGCGGGCGCGGTAGTCGTAGAGCTGGTCCAGGTCGAAACGGGCCACGACCTCGTGCGGCAGGGCCTCCGTGATGGTGTGCTCGATCTGCACGGCCACGTGCCCCGCCTCCGCGTAGCCGGACAGGGCGACGATCAGCGGCAGGCCACGAACCCGGGCGTCCTCGAGCAGAGCGGGATTGCTCAGGTACAGCGAGGTGGGGTCCAGCACAGCTCTTCCTCCTGGGGTGGGTCGGTTCCGGGCGTCCGTGGGGAGACCGGTGGGGCACGCCGGCGGTGGCGGCCCGGATCATGTCAACCATCCGCGGGCACCGCGTTATTCCCCGCCGCGCCGGGGGGACGCCCGCACCGCGCTGCCGCCCCGGCGCCGCGGCGGGGCGGGGATAGGATCGAGAGCACGCCTGCCGGCCGGGCTGGGCCGCCGGGAGCGGTCCGGACCGGCCGGCCCGGACCTCAGCGAAAGGACGATCCATGCCCGACGTACAGGACCTGCTCGAGCCACGGGGCATCGAGCTCACCGCCACGCACAAGGCCCTGGGCCGGACCGCGGCCCACGCGATCGTGCTCGCCGTGGAGAAGGGGCAGGAGGGC
Organism: Kocuria sp. CH-021; assembly: GCF_049716185.1. NCBI lineage: Bacteria > Bacillati > Actinomycetota > Actinomycetes > Micrococcales > Micrococcaceae > Kocuria > Kocuria sp. CH-021. The sequence continues at coordinate 91,300 of NZ_JBNAFK010000006.1, forward strand.
GAGGCCTCGGGCCGGGTCGTGCTCCCCGCCGGGGAGCAGCGCAGGCTCGCCCCCGTGGTGGACGCCGCGGCGGCGCTGCGCGTGAAGGGCGCCGCCGACGAGGTGACCGTGGTGCCGGCCCCGTCGGGGCTGCCCTTCACCGTGGTGGTCCTCACCGGCATCGGCGCCCTGCCCGAGGAGACCGCCGAGCGCGCCGAATCGCTGCGCCGGGCCACCGGCGCGGCCGTGCGGCGGCTCGCCGGGACCGACTCCGCGGTGCTCGCGCTGCCCGTCACGTCCGAGGAGGACGCCGCCGCGGTCGCCGAGGGCGCCGCCCTGGGCGCCTTCGCCTTCGCCCACCAGCGCGCGGCGACCGCCGCCGGCGTGCAGGCCCCGCTGGCCTCCGCCGTGGTGCACGCCCCCGGGGTGGCGCGTGCCGCGCTGGGCCGGTGCCTCGACCGGGCCGCCGCCCTCGGGCGCGGCGTCCGGGCCGCCCGCACCCTCGTGGACCTCTCCCCCAACGTCATGTTCCCGGAGGCCGTCGCGGACTACGCCCGCCGCGCCGCCAAGGGCACCAAGGTCTCCGTGAGCGTGCTCGCCGAGAAGGAGCTCGCCAAGGGCGGCTACGGAGGGCTCCTGGGCGTGGGACAGGGCTCCGTGCACGGTCCGCGCCTCGTCAAGCTGGAGTACGCCCCGGCGCGCGCCGCCAAGCACTACGCCTACGTGGGCAAGGGCATCACCTTCGACTCGGGCGGGCTCTCCCTCAAGCCCCCGGCCTCGATGATGACCATGAAGTCGGACATGGCCGGCGCCGCCGCCGTCCTCGCCGCGGTGCTCACCGCCGCCGAGCTCGAGCTGCCGGTGAAGGTCACCGGGTGGCTGTGCCTGGCCGAGAACCTGCCCTCCTCCACGGCCACCCGTCCCGGCGACGTCATCACCATCCGCGGCGGACGCACCGTCGAGGTGCTCAACACCGACGCCGAGGGACGCCTCGTGCTGGCCGACGGTCTCGTGGCCGCGTGCGAGGAGGGCCCGGACGCCGTCGTCGACATCGCCACCCTGACCGGTGCGCAGATGGTGGCCCTGGGCGCCCGGACGTTCGGGATCATGGGCGACGACGCCCTGCGCACCGCCGTGGCCGAGGCCGCCCGCGGCGCCGGGGAGGCCGGCTGGCCCATGCCGCTGCCCGAGCACCTGCGCCCGTCCCTGGACTCGAAGGTCGCCGACCTCAAGAACATCGGGGACAAGAACGGCGGGATGCTCGTCGCCGGGATCTTCCTGCGCGAGTTCGTCGGCGGCGAGGACGGCGCCCGGGTGCCGTGGGCGCACGTGGACATCGCCGGCCCCTCCTTCAACGAGGGCTCGCCCTACGGCTACACCCCGGCCGAGGGCACGGGAGCGGGCGTGCGCACGCTCGTGCGGCTGCTCGAGGACGCGGTCGCCGGGGGCCGCTGAGCTCCTGCGACACCCCCGCGCCGGAGGGAGCGCCCGCCTGGTCGCTCCCTCCGGCGTAGGGCTAAGGTATGTACGAAACGAACCCGTCACGGGACGGGAGCGACCCACCCGGAACGACGTCAACGCGCAAGGGAGCCAAACACGTGGCCGACAACGAATTCGACATCCTCGTCCTCGGCGGAGGGAGCGCCGGCTACGCGGCCGCACTGCGGGCCGTCCAGCTCGGCTTCACCGTGGCGCTGGTCGAGAAGAACAAGCTCGGGGGCACGTGTCTCCACTGGGGCTGCATCCCGACCAAGGCCTACCTGCACTCCGCCGAGCTCGCCGAGGACGCCCGGGAGAGCTCCAAGTACGGCATCCACACCACGCTGGACTCCATCGACATGGCCGCGGTGCGGGAGTACAAGGACAAGATCGTCGCCGGCAAGTTCAAGGGCCTCACGGGCCTGATGAAGATGCGCAAGATCACGGTCGTCGAGGGCGTCGGCAAGCTCACGGGCGAGAACACCGTCGAGGTCGACGGCACCACCTACACCGGCAAGCACATCGTGCTGGCCTCCGGCTCGGTCTCCAAGACCCTGGGCGTCGAGATCGGCGGGCGGGTCATGACCTCGACCGAGGCGCTGGAGATCGACTTCGTGCCCAAGAGCGCGATCGTCCTCGGCGGCGGCGTGATCGGCTGCGAGTTCGCCTCCATGTGGAAGTCCTTCGGCGTGGACGTCACCGTCATCGAGGGCCTGCCCCACCTGGTCGCCAACGAGGACCCGGCGATCGTGAAGGCGCTCGAGCGGGAGTTCAAGAAGCGCGGCATCAAGTCGAACCTCGGCACCTTCTTCGAGAAGGTCGAGCAGGACGACGACGGCGCGAAGGTCACCCTGGCCGACGGCAAGGTCTTCGAGGCCGACATCGTCCTGGTGGCCGTGGGCCGTGGCCCGAACACCGCCGACATGGGCTACGAGGAGCAGGGCATCCCCATGGACCGCGGCTTCGTCACCCCGGACGAGCGCCTGCACACCGGCGTCGGCAGCATCTACGCGATCGGCGACATCGTCCCCGGCGTGCAGCTCGCCCACCGCGGCTACCAGCAGGGACGGTTCGTGGCCGAGGAGATCGCCGGGCTGAACCCGGCCGTCGTCGAGGACGTCAACATCCCCAAGGTCACGTTCACCGAGCCCGAGATCGCCTCCGTGGGATACAACGAGCCGCAGGCCAAGGAGAAGTTCGGCGAGGACAACGTCGAGGTCGCCGAGTACAACCTCGCCGGCAACGGCAAGAGCTCGATCCTGGGCACCGGCGGCATGATCAAGCTCGTGCGCGAGAAGGACGGGCCGATCATCGGCTTCCACGCCATCGGCAAGCGCATCAGCGAGCAGATCGGCGAGGGCCAGCTCATCGTCAACTGGGAGGCCTACCCGGAGGACGTCGCCGCGTTCGTGCACGCCCACCCCACCCAGAACGAGGCCATCGGCGAGGCGGCCATGGCCCTCGCCGGGACGCCGCTGCACGGCTGAGCGCGCCGTGGCCCCGCCCGGCCGGGCGGGGCCTCCCCAGCACCCCGGCACCGGGCCGCCACCCGGAGCGCACCACCGAAGGCACCATCGAAGGCACCGAAAGAGAGACGGTCGGACCATGTCAGAAACCGTAAACCTGCCCGCACTGGGCGAATCCGTGACCGAGGGCACCGTGACCCGGTGGCTCAAGCAGGTCGGTGACGAGGTCGCCGTCGACGAGCCCCTGGTGGAGGTCTCCACCGACAAGGTCGACACCGAGATCCCCTCCCCCGTGGCCGGCGTGATCGAGGAGATCCTCGTCGACGAGGACGAGGACGTCGAGGTCGGCGCGCCGCTGGTCGTCATCGGGGACGGCTCGGGCTCCGGTTCCGAGGGCGGCTCCGGCCAGGACGAGTCCTCCGCCGAGGACACCTCCGGGCAGGAGGCCGAGGACGCCGCGACCGAGGCGGAGACCCCGGAGGCGACCGACGAGGCCGCCGAGCCGGAGCCCTCCGGTGACGAGTCCTCCGGTGCGGAGCAGGCACCCAAGGCCGAGGCCCAGCAGACGGGCGAGGGCAGCGAGATCACCCTGCCCGCACTGGGCGAGTCCGTGACCGAGGGCACCGTGACCCGGTGGCTCAAGCAGGTCGGTGACGAGGTCGCCGTCGACGAGCCGCTGCTGGAGGTCTCCACCGACAAGGTCGACACCGAGGTCCCCTCCCCCGTGGCCGGGACCCTGCTGGAGATCCGGGTGCAGGAGGACGAGGACGCCGAGGTCGGCCAGGTCCTGGCGATCATCGGCTCCGGCTCCGCCCCCTCCGGGGACGAGCCCGCCGAGAAGCCCGCCGAGGACACCTCCGGGCAGGAGGCCGAGGACGCCGCGACCGAGGCGGAGACCCCGGAGGCGACCGACGAGGCCGCCGAGCCGGAGCCCTCCGGTGACGAGTCCTCCGGTGCGGAGCAGGCACCCAAGGCCGAGGCCCAGCAGACGGGCGAGGGCAGCGAGATCACCCTGCCCGCACTGGGCGAGTCCGTGACCGAGGGCACCGTGACCCGGTGGCTCAAGCAGGTCGGTGACGAGGTCGCCGTCGACGAGCCGCTGCTGGAGGTCTCCACCGACAAGGTCGACACCGAGGTCCCCTCCCCCGTGGCCGGGACCCTGCTGGAGATCCGGGTGCAGGAGGACGAGGACGCCGAGGTCGGCCAGGTCCTGGCGATCATCGGCTCCGGCTCCGCCCCCTCCGGGGACGAGCCCGCCGAGAAGCCCGCCGAGAAGTCTGCGGAGAAGCCCGCCGAGAAGTCTGCCGAGAAGCAGCCGGCGAAGCAGTCCACCGACGGCGGCGAGGGCTACGAGGGCGCCTCGTCCGGGAAGCAGGAGAAGGCGCCGTCCCGCGACGAGGCCCTGGTCGAGACCGAGGAGCCCGTGCTGGCCGACACCTCCGGGGACGAGCAGCAGGACGCGGCGCAGCGCGACGGCGCCCGCACCGAGAAGGCGGAGACCCCGACCGGTGACAACTCGTCCTACGTGACCCCGCTGGTGCGCAAGCTCGCCAAGAAGGAGGGCGTGGACCTCTCCACGCTCACCGGCACCGGTGTGGGCGGACGCATCCGCAAGCAGGACGTGCTGGCCGCCGCCGAGCAGCAGAAGGGCGGCGAGGCTGCCGCCGAACCGGCCGCCGCCGCACCGGCGCAGGAGGCCGCCCCGGCCGCGCCGAAGGCGGACGCCAAGCGCGGGACCACGGAGAAGGCTCCGCGGATCCGGATGACGATCGCCCAGCGCATGCGCGAGTCGCTGCAGGAGGCCGCCCAGCTGACCCAGGTGACCGAGGTCGACATGACCCGGGTGGCCGTGCTGCGCGACCGGGCGAAGGCGAAGTTCCAGCAGCGGGAGGGCGCCAAGCTCACCTACCTGCCGTTCTTCGCCAAGGCGGTGGCCGAGGCGCTGCAGGCCCACCCCAAGCTCAACGCCACCTTCAAGGAGGCCGAGAAGGAGATCGTCTACAACGGCTCGGAGAACATCGCCATCGCGGTGGACACCCCGAAGGGTCTGCTGGTGCCGGTCATCAAGAACGCCGGCGACCTCAACCTCGGCGGCCTGGCCAAGCAGATCGCCGACCTCGGCTCCCGGGCCAAGGACGGCAACATCACGCCGGACGACCTCACCGGGGGCACGTTCACGATCACGAACCTCGGCTCCTTCGGGGCCCTGTTCGACACCCCGATCATCAACCAGCCGCAGGTCGCCATCCTCGGCACGGGGTCGATCGTGAAGCGCCCGATGGTCGTCTCCGACGCGGACGGCAACGACACCATCGCCATCCGCCAGATGTGCTACCTGTCGCTGACCTACGACCACCGCCTGGTCGACGGCGCGGACGCGGGCCGCTTCCTCCAGGCGCTCAAGGCGCGCCTGGAGGAGGGCCGCTTCGAGTCCGAGGTCGGTCTCTGACCGGGCCGGCCGTGGTCCCCGGCCCCCGCTGAGCACCGGCGGAGGGCGCGGCACCCCGGGAGGGCGTGTTCCTGATCACAGGGAGCACGCCCTCCCGGCGTGCGCGGGCGGGCCTCCGATAGGCTCGGATGCATGACCTTCCTGACCGGACTCCTCGTCTTCCTGCACCTCGTCGGCGCCGCGATCATCGTGGGCACCTGGATCTACACCATGAAGCGCCCCACGGTGTCCCCGGGGCAGTTCCACGCCTCGCTGCTGAGCCTGGTGACCGGGCTCCTGCTCGTGGCGATCTACGAGATGGGGGACGGCGACGTCAACCACGTCAAGGTCGCCGTGAAGCTGCTCGTCGCTCTGGCGGTGGCGGTCGCCGCCTTCGTGGGGCAGCGGAGGACCAAGCGCGGGGAGACGGTCTCGACCGGCCTGGCCCACGCCGTGGGCGGGCTGGCGCTGATCAACATGGCGGTCGCCACGCTCTGGTGACCCTCGTCCCCCACCACCGGACCCCCGGCGCTGCCCGTCAGCCCCGGGGGTCCTGTCGTGCCGGGTCCCGCCGAGCCGACGCCTGCCGTGCAGGGTCCCGCCGAGCCGACGCCTGCCGTGCAGGGTCCCGCCGTGCCGGCTCCGGCTGCTCCGGACCCGGCGGCACCGTCGGGCCGGCCACGGCCTCCACCCCGGCCAGCCGCCAGCCCTGCTCGCCCTGGGCCAGGACGGCGAGGACCGTCTGCACCCATCCGTCCCCCGCCGGCACCACGGACGGTGCCGCTCCCGGCTCGCCCGGGTAGCCCTCCACCCGCACCTCGGCGACCAGCGCGACCGTGCCCGGCCCCGAGGACCCCGCGGGGGCCTCGCGGATGCTCCCGACCTCGAGCTCGAGCTCGGAGAAGATCCCTGCGCCCCGGGCGATGGTGTCCCGGTCCGCCGCCGCCGTCTCGCTCCCCGCCGCGTACACCTCCTCCAGCAGACGCGCGTCCCCCGTGCGCAGGGCCTCGCCGCGCCGCGCCACCAGGACCCGCAGCGCCTTCCGGGGATCCGCGACGTCGGCAGGATCCTGTCGCGTCCCGTCCCCGGGCCCGGTGCCCGGACCGGCCCTGCCCGTCGGCCCGGACGCGACGGGCCCGGGCGCGAGGGAACCGGGTGCGAGGGGCCCGGGACCGAGGGAGCGCAGCGGGACCGACCACTCCGCGCGGCCCGACGAGGCGACCGGATCCGGCACGACCGCAGGGCCCGCCGTCGTCGCCGGGAACGGGTCGCCGTCCCCGGGCAGGAGCAGGGCGGCGCTGCCGGCGGCCAGCAGCAGTGCCACCGCGAGCACCGCCCGGCGCCTGCCGGTCCGGGGCCGCGCCGGGCCGGCAGGCGGGCTCCCCGGTCCGCGCGGGGTCGGCTCTCCGTCCCGCACGAGCAGGCCGGCCAGGTCCGCGGCGGTCGGCCGGGCGGCCGGATCGGTCTGCAGGGCGGCCTCGACCGCCCGGACGAGTCCGGCGGGGGCGCCGGGGCACAGCAGCGCCAGGGGCACGTGCCGTGCCTGCCGTGCCGGGGCCCGCCCGGTGAGCGCCGCCCACCCCATCGCGCCGAGCGCCCGGACGTCCTCCGCCGGACTGCCGTCCCCCGTGCCGGCCCGCACGGCGGCCCGGAGCCCGGCCCCGTCCGTGGCCGCCGTGGCGCGGAGCAGGACCTGGCGGGCGGAGAGCTCTCCGTGGCACCGGTCCAGGGCGTGCAGCGCCGCCAGGCCGGTCGCGGCGTCCCGGAGCACCGCGGCCGCCTCGGCGGGCTCCAGCCGGCCGCGCTCGGCCAGCCGGTCGGCGAGCGAACCGCCCGCGACGAAGTCCTCGACCAGCCCCACGGGTGCCGCCGCCGGGCCCAGCAGTCCGCGCACGGCCACGAGACAGGGGTCCTCCCGGCCCGCCAGGGCGACCGCGAGCGAGAGGGCCGCGGCCCGCGACCGGTCGCGCTCCGGGCCTGGCTCCTCCGGGCAGGGACGCAGGACGAAGTGCTCCCCGGACCGAGCCTCCCGCACCAGCCACGAGCGTGCGCCCAGGCGTCGCACCGGCTCCAGCCCGTCCTCGGGCGGCAGCCGCGGAGGCGTGTCCTCCGCCGGCGCGCCCTCGGACGGGCCGGGGCGGCCGTGCGCACGGTCGTCCCGGACGACCGCGGCGAGCCGTGCCCGGGCGGAGGAGGGCGGGCCCGGGGTGATCTCGTGGTGGCCGCCGTGCGCGGCGGGGCGCTGGTCCATGGCCCCAGCATGCCCGCCGGCGCCCGGGGCCGCGGGCGCCGTCCACAGCCCCCCTGCCCGGTCCCTCCGGCGCGCGCAGGTCCGGTCGCGCGATAGGCTGGGGACATGTCCCTCTGCTTCGAACGGCTCGGCTTCGATCCGCACCTCGTCGACTACCGCTCGGCGCTGGAGCTGCAGAAGAACGTGCACCGCGAGGTCGTCGCGGGCGAGCGGGCCAACACCGTGCTGCTGCTGGAGCACCCCCCGGTCTACACGGCCGGTCGTCGCACCGAGCCCCACGAGCACCCCACCGACGGGACCGAGGTCGTGGAGATCGGCCGCGGGGGCAAGCTCACCTACCACGGCCCCGGGATGCTCGTGGGCTACCCCATCGTCCGGCTGACCACGCCCATCGACGTCGTGCGCTTCGTGCGCCTGCTCGAGGAGATCATCCTGGCCGTGGTCGCGGACTTCGGGGTGCAGGCCACGACCGTGGCGGGCCGCTCCGGGGCGTGGGTGCTCGCGGACGAGCGCGGGCCGGACCGCAAGATCGCCGCCATCGGCGTGCAGGTCTCCAAGCGGGCCACCATGCACGGCTTCGCCCTGAACTGCTCCAACGACCTGCGGCCGTTCGGCAAGATCATCCCGTGCGGCATCACCGACGCCTCCGTCACGAGCCTCTCGCAGGAGACGGGCCGGCTCGTGACCCCGGAGGCGGTGGTCGCGCGCATGGAGCAGGAAATATCCGCCCGCCGGGACGAGTTGTGCGAACAGTTCGTCCCTTCGGGGACCCCGGGTCCGCTGCCCTGGCCCACCGCCGTCAGCTGACCTGCGCCGCCCCCGGGACCGCCGGGACCGTGAGCGCACCACCGTCGACATCTCGACAAGGAGACCGACCATGACCGTTGCCCCCGAGGGCCGCCGCCTGCTGCGCGTCGAGGCGCGCAACGCCGAGACGCCCATCGAGAAGAAGCCGTCCTGGCTGAAGAACACGGCGCGGATGGGCCCCGAGTTCCAGGAGCTGAAGTCCCTCGCCCGCGGCAAGGGCCTGCACACCGTGTGCGAGGAGGCCGGCTGCCCCAACATCTACGAGTGCTGGGAGGACCGGGAGGCCACCTTCCTCATCGGCGGCTCCAAGTGCACCCGCCGCTGCGACTTCTGCGACATCGCCACCGGCAAGCCCGACCTGCTGGACGTCACCGAGCCCCGCAAGGTGGCCGAGTCCGTCAAGGAGCTCGGACTGCGCTACGCGACCGTCACCGGCGTGGCCCGCGACGACCTCGACGACGGCGGCGCCTGGCTGTACGCGGAGACCATCCGCGCGATCCACACGCTGAACCCGAACACCGGCGTGGAGATCCTCATCCCGGACTTCCAGGGCGTGCCCGACCGGCTGCAGCAGGTCATCGACGCCGAGCCCGAGGTCTTCGCCCACAACGTGGAGACGGTCCCGCGCATCTTCCGTCAGATCCGGCCCGCCTTCACCTACGAGCGCTCCCTGGACGTCATCACCCAGGGCAAGGACGCCGGGATGATCACCAAGTCCAACCTCATCCTCGGGATGGGCGAGACGAACCAGGAGATCTACGAGGCGCTGTGCGACCTCAACGACGCCGGGTGCGACATCATCACGCTCACCCAGTACCTGCGCCCCTCCCCGCTGTTCCACCCGATCGACCGGTGGGTCAAGCCCGAGGAGTTCGTGGAGCTCTCCGAGATGGCCGAGGAGATCGGCTTCCTGGGCGTCATGGCGGGCCCGATGGTCCGGTCCTCGTACCGCGCCGGCCGGCTGTGGGCCCGCGCCATGGAGAAGTCGGGCCGGCCGATCCCGTCCCACCTGGCGCACATCGAGGACACCGGCAGCGCCTCCCAGGAGGCGTCCTCGCTCGTCCAGCGCCTCCGCTGAGGACCGGCGGGCGCGGCCCCGCCCACCCGCTAAACTGGAGGACGGACCGCGGCCGGGCGCTCTCGCGCGCCGGCACCGCGGGTCCGCCGGAACACCGCCATCGCACCACAGGACGAGGTCTCACCGTGTCACCTTCCCACGCCAAGTCGCGCCCGACGTCGCGATCCTCCTCCCCCGGGAAACCCGCGGGGAAGCCGACCGGGAAGCCCACCCGGGCGCAGAAGCGCGAGGCGAAGCAGCAGCGGAAGGCGACCAAGGGGCCGGGCTTCCTCAGCCAGATCAAGCAGGTCTTCAAGATGACCCGCGAGGTCGAGCCCAACATCGGCTGGTGGATGCTGCTGATCGGCCTCGGCGTCCTCCTCGTCTTCCTGCTCGTCGGCGTCCTGCTCGGCAACTGGATCACCGGGCTGCTCATCGGCCTGCCGTTCGCGCTGCTCGCCGCCTCGTTCTACCTCTCCCGGCGGGCCGAGCGCGCCGCGTTCGCCCGGATCGAGGACCAGCCCGGGGCCGCCGGCGCCGCGCTGTCCGCGCTGCGCCGCGGCTGGATCGTCGAGGACCAGCCCGCGGCCATGGATCCCCGCACCCGCGACCTCATCTTCCGCGCCATCGGCCGCCCCGGCGTGGTCCTCGTGACCGAGGGCCCCGCAGGGCGGGTCGACAAGCTCGTCGCCAAGGAGCGCCGCCGGATCGGCCCCGTGATCCAGAACGTGCCGATCCACGTCATCAAGACCGGCAAGGGCGAGGGGCAGGTGCCGCTTCGCGAGCTGTCCAAGCAGATGAAGAAGCTCGACAAGAAGCTCACGCAGCAGGAGGTGCAGACCGTGCACAAGCGGATCAGCACCCTGGGCAACCGGCTGCCGATCCCCAAGGGCGTGGACCCGATGCGCGCCCGCCCGGACCGCAGGGCCATGCGCGGCCGCTGAGCCGCGGGCCCGCCCCACGACGACGGAGCCCCTCGCCTTCCGCGGAAGGCGAGGGGCTCCGTCGTCGTCGGGCGCCGTGCCGGTGCCTCAGCGGGTGCGGACCAGGACCGTGTCCGCCGCCCGGTCGTGCAGGCCGCGCTGGTCCGGGTCGAACACGACCGCCGGGATCACTAGGCACAGCAGCAGGGAGCGGACCACGGCCCGGGCGAAGCCCGCGGGCCGCCCGGACAGCGTCTGCACCTGCAGGCCCAGCAGCAGGTGCCCCGGGGTGTGGCCGGTCGCGCCGACCAGCAGCACGTTGAGCAGGAACAGGAACGCCAGGGTCATCAGTCCCTGCTCGTTCCACTGGGGCACGAGCCACTGGGCCAGGGCCCAGCACAGGTACCAGTCCAGCACCAGGGCCACGATCCGCCGCCCCACGCGTCCCACGGAGCCCGGGCCCTGCTCCGGGCGCCCGAGGCGCTGCCCCGGGTACTCCTGCCGGCCGGTCCCCGGCCCCTCGAGCCACGAGCCCACATCACGTCTGTCGATCATCCCCCCAGGGTATCGGGGAGGGACTCCCCTAGACTGGCGGGAGACCGTGGCTCCCCCGGGCCCTCCTGCGTAACACCGAGGAAACACCCGGGACACGGAGCCTTAATGCCCGGTCCGTAGCGTTGTCCCCGGAAACGGACGCCGACCCAGCGCACCTGGCACGGCGGGCCAGCCCACCTAACAAGGAGAACAGCACATGTTCCAGACACCCGAGGAAGTCCTCGCCTTCATCAAGGACGAGGAGATCGTCTTCGTCGACGTCCGGTTCACGGACATGCCCGGCGTGCAGCAGCACTTCAACCTCCCCGCCAAGTCGGTGGACGACGACTTCTTCGTGCACGGGCAGCTGTTCGACGGCTCCTCCATCCGCGGCTTCCAGGGCATCGCCGAGTCCGACATGCAGCTCATCCCGGACCCCACCTCGGCGTTCGTGGACCCCTTCCGCGTCGAGAAGACCCTCGTGGTCACCTGCTCGATCGTGAACCCCCGCACCGGTGAGCCCTACCACCGCGACCCCCGCGGCGTGGCCGAGCGCGCCGAGGCCTACATGGCGTCGACCGGCATCGCCGACGTGGCCAACTTCGCCTCCGAGGCCGAGTTCTTCATCTTCGAGGACGTCCGCTACGACATCCAGCCGCAGGGCTCCTTCTACGCCATCGACTCCGACGAGGCCGCCTGGAACACCGGCCGCAAGGAGGAGGGCGGGAACCTGGGCAACAAGACCGCCACCAAGGGCGGCTACTTCCCCGTCTCCCCGGTCGACAAGCAGGCCGACCTGCGCGACGCCATGTGCGTGGCCCTGGACGAGGTGGGCCTCGAGGTCGAGCGCTCCCACCACGAGGTGGGCGCCCCCGGTCAGGCCGAGATCAACTACCGGTTCAACACGCTGACCAAGGCCGCCGACGACCTGCAGAAGTTCAAGTACGTCATCAAGAACACCGCGGACGCCTTCGGGAAGTCGGCCACGTTCATGCCCAAGCCCGTCTTCAACGACAACGGCTCCGGCATGCACTGCCACCAGTCCCTGTGGAAGGGCAGCGAGCCGCTGTTCTACGACGAGAAGGGCTACGCGGGCCTGTCCGACCTCGCCCGCTGGTACATCGGCGGCCTGCTCCAGCACTCCTCGGCCGTGCTGGCCTTCACCAACCCGACGGTCAACTCCTACCGCCGCCTGGTCAAGGGCTTCGAGGCCCCCGTCAACATGGTGTACTCGCAGGGCAACCGCTCCGCCGGCATCCGCATCCCGATCACGGGCACCAACCCGAAGGCCAAGCGCCTCGAGTTCCGCGCCCCGGACCCCTCCTGCAACCCGTACCTGGCGTTCGCCGCCCAGCTGATGGCGGGCCTCGACGGCATCCGCAACCGCATCGAGCCGGCCGACCCGATCGACAAGGACCTCTACGAGCTGCCCGCCGAGGAGGCCAAGGACATCAAGAAGGCCCCGGCCTCGCTCGAGGAGGCCCTGCTGGCCCTGGAGGAGGACCACGAGTTCCTGCTCGCCGGCGACGTCTTCACCGAGGACACCATCCAGTCCTGGATCGAGTACAAGCGCGAGTTCGAGCTCAAGCCGCTGTCCGTGGTACCGCACCCGCTGGAGTTCTCGATGTACTACGGCGTCTGAGCCGCACCGTTCCACCGCCGCACCGGGAAGGCCCCGGACCCCTATGAGGGGTCCGGGGCCTTCCCCGTGTCGTTGTCGGCCCGGAGTCGTCAGTGCCCGTAGAAGAGGCGCTCGAAGACGGCGCGGGCCTTGCGGGTGGTCCGCAGGTAGTCCTCCTCGAGCCGCCCGGCGCCCCCGTGCTCGTAGCCGCACCAGCGGGCCACCGCCTCGAGGTCGGCCCGCTTCGAGGGCAGGGCGTCGGAGCGGCGCCCGGTGCGCAGGACGTTGCCGTTGCGCACCGCGGTGGCGAGCCGCCACGCGGCGGACAGGGCCGTGGCGTCCTCGGCCGTGACCAGGCCCGCCTCCTCCGCGGCGTGCAGGGCCAGCAGGGTGCTCGTGGTCCGCAGTCCCTGGACGCGGTGCCCGTGCTGGAGCTGCAGCGTCTGGACGAGCCACTCGACGTCCGAGAGACCGCCCCGCCCCAGCTTCACGTGCCGGGACGGGTCCGCGCCGCGCGGCATCCGCTCGTTCTCGACGCGGGCCTTCATCCGCCGGATCTCGAGCAGCTGGCGCTCGGTGAACTCCTCCGGGTAGCGGCGCGGGTCGATGACGCGCCGGAAGGAGTCGGCCAGCTCGTCGTTGCCGGCCACGGGCAGGGCCCGGGTGAGGGCCTGGAACTCCCAGGTCTGCGCCCACCGGGCGTAGTACTCGGCGTAGGAGTCGACGGAGCGCACCATGGGCCCCTGCTTGCCCTCGGGGCGCAGGTCGTTGTCGATCTCCAGCACCCGTTCCGCCACGATGGGCGGCGTGCAGGGCGCCTTGAGCAGCTGCACCATCCGCTGCAGCAGCCTCTCGGCCTGCTCCCGGGCCGCCGCGGGGTCCGCGTCCCCCACCGGGGCGTAGACGTACATGACGTCGGCGTCGGAGCCGTAGCCGATCTCCCGCCCGCCCTGCCGGCCCATGGCCACGACCAGGACGTCGGCGAGCCGCCCGTCCCGCTCGTAGATTTCCCGCTCCGCCACGTGCAGGGCGCCCAGGATGCAGGCCCGGTCGATGTCGGACAGCGCCTCCACGACCTGCTCGACCTCGAGCAGCCCGGAGGTGTCCGCGAGCGCCACGCGCAGCTCCTCGCGGCGGCGGATCAGCCGGATCATCCGCACGGCCTCCCCGGGGTCGGGGTGGCGGGCCATCTGGGCGCGGATCTCGCTCCACAGCGTCTCGAAGGGCACCGGGCAGAGCTCGTCGTCCTGGCCGAGCCAGGCGGTCGCCTCCGGGGAGTTCTCCAGCAGGTCGGTGACGTACCGGGAGCTCGAGAGGATCTGGCACAGCCGCTCCGCGGCGGCGTTCGAGTCGCGCAGCAGCCGCAGGAACCACGGGGTGGTGCCGAGGGACTCGGAGAGCCGCCGGAAGCCCAGCAGACCGGCGTCGGCGTCGACCCCGTCGGCCAGCCACTGCAGGAGCACGGGCAGCAGGGTGCGCAGGATCTCGGCCCGCCGGCTGACGCCGCGGGTGAGCGCCTCGATGTGCCGCACCGCGGCCTTCGGGTCCCGGTAGCCGAGCGCGGCCAGCCGGTCCCGCACCGACTCCGGCGAGAGCTGGGTGTCGGTGTCGGGCAGGTGCGCGAGGGCCGCGAGCAGCGGCCGGTAGAAGATCCGCTCGTGCATTCCCCGCACGCTGCGCTTGATCCTGCGCCACTCCTCGAGCAGCGAGTCTCCGGAGGGGCGGGCGGTGTCGGCGGCGCCGCGCAGCGACCGGGCGATGACCGTGAGCTCCCGCTCCGCGCGCGGCATGAGGTGGGTGCGGCGCAGGCGGAACAGCTGGATGCGGTGCTCGAGCAGGCGCAGCCAGCGGTAGTGGGCGGAGAACTGCTCGCTGTCCTGGCGGCCGATGTAGCCGCCCTCGGAGAGCGCGGTGAGGGACTCGGTCGTGGCCTGCGTCCGGACCCGCTCGTCCGTGCGCCCGTGCACCAGCTGGAGGAGCTGGACGGTGAACTCGACGTCGCGCAGACCGCCGGGGCCCAGCTTGATCTGGCGCTCGCCCTCAGCGGCCGGGATGTTGTCGGTGACCCTGCGCCGCATGGCCTGCACGGACTCGACGAAGCCCTCGCGCGCGGAGCTGCGCCACACGAACGGCTCGATGGCCTCCCGGTAGGCCGCCCCGAGCTCCGGGTCCCCGGCGACGGGGCGGGCCTTGAGGAGGGCCTGGAACTCCCAGGACTCGGCCCACCGTTCGTAGTAGCGCACGTGCGAGTCCAGGGTGCGCACGAGCGGGCCGTCCTTGCCCTCGGGCCGGAGGTTGGCGTCCACCTCCCAGAGGGGCGGTTCGGTGCCGCGGGACATGAGCGCACGGGCGGTGCCGGTGGCGAGGGCCGTGCCGATGACGGTGGCCTCCGCCCCGTCCAGGGGCTCGGCGCCCTCCGGGTCCTCGACGGCCATGACGTGCACGACGTCGACGTCGGAGATGTAGTTCAGCTCCCGCGCGCCGCACTTGCCCATCCCGATCACGGCGACCCGCACCCGGTCGACGGTCTCGGGGGCCCAGGTGCCGGCCGCCTCCGCACGGGACACGGCGAGCGCCGCCTCGAGGGCCGCGGCGGCGAGGTCGGCCAGCTGACGGCCGACGGCGGGCATGTGGTCGGCGGGGTAGAGCGCCCCGACGTCGCGGATGGCGATGCGCGCGAGCTCCCGCCGGTAGGCGACGCGCAGGGCGCTGCAGGCGGTGTCACCGGTCTCCGCCGCCACCGGGGTGCGTGCGGCGGGGTCCGCGCCGACCGACGTGAGCAGCGCGGCGCGGAACTGCTCCGCGGGGATCTCCTCGGGCTCGGCGGCGGCGGGCTCGGCGAGCAGGTCCAGGTGCTCGGGGCGCCGGAGCAGGAACTCCCCGAGCGCCTCGGAGGCCCCCAGCAGCCGGAACATGGTCTCGGAGGCCTCCGGGCCGGCGTTGATCCGCTCGGCGAGCTCCGGGGAGCCCTCGAGGAGGCGGACGGTGAGCTGCAGGGCGACGTCGGGCGACGCCGCCAGCGAGAGCCCCTCCAGGAGCCGGTCCAGGTCGACCTCGGCGAGCTCGGGGAAGCCGAGCCAGCGCTGGGCGTTGCCCGTGTCGGCGAAGCCGACCTTGATGAGCCGCCCGGACGCGACGGGATCCGTGGCGGCGGCCGACTGGGGAGGGTGTGTCATGGGACGGTCCGTCCGGGTCAGAGGATGCCGAGGTTGTTCTTGAGCTCGAAGTGGGTGACGACCCGGCGGTAGTCGTTCCAGTCGCGGCGCTTGTTGCGCAGGAAGTAGTCGTAGACCTGCTCCCCGAGCAGCTCGGCCATGAACTCCGACTCCTCGGTCTCCCGGATGGCGTCGTACAGGCTCGAGGGCAGCGGGTTGTGGCCGAGGGCGCGACGCTCCGCGGAGCTCATCGCCGCGACGTCGTCGAGCTCGACCGGCGGGAGCTCGTACTCGTTCTCGATGCCCCGCAGGCCCGCGGCCAGCAGGGCGGCGTAGGAGAGGTAGGGGTTCGTGGCGGAGTCGATGCCGCGGTACTCGATCCGCGCGGCCTGCACCTTGTCCGGCTTGGACAGCGGCACCCGCACGAGGGCGGAGCGGTTGTTGTGCCCCCAGGACTGGTAGGACGGCGCCTCTCCCCCGCCCCACAGCCGCTTGTAGGAGTTGACGAACTGGTTGGTCACCGACGTGAACTCGGGGGCGTGCCGCAGGATGCCGGCGATGAAGTGCCCGGCGGTGCGGGAGAGCCGGAACTCGGAGCCGGCCTCGAAGAAGGCGTTGGTGTCCCCCTCGAACAGCGAGAAGTGGGTGTGCATGCCCGAGCCGGGGTGCTCCGTGAACGGCTTCGGCATGAAGGTCGCGTAGAGGCCCTGCGAGAGCGCGACCTCCTTGATCACCGTGCGGAACGTCATGATGTTGTCGGCGGTCTGCAGGGCGTCGGCGTAGCGCAGGTCGATCTCGTTCTGCCCGGGGCCCGCCTCGTGGTGGGAGAACTCGACGGAGATCCCGACGGCCTCCAGCATGCTCACGGCCTTGCGGCGGAAGTCCTGCACCACGCCGCCCGGCACGTGGTCGAAGTAGCCCTCGTGGTCCACGGGGGTGGGCTGGCCCTCGGCGTCGAGGTCCGCGGACTTCAGCAGGTAGAACTCGATCTCCGGCGCCGTGTAGCAGGTGAATCCCATGTCCGAGGCCTTCTCCAGGACGCGCTTGAGCACGCCGCGCGGGTCCGAGGAGGAGGGCTCGCCGTCCGGGGTGAGGATGTTGCAGAACATCCGCGCGGTGGGCTCCGTCTCACCGCGCCAGGGCAGGATCTGGAAGGTGGAGGGGTCCGGCTGCAGGAGCATGTCCGCCTCGGAGACCCGCGACAGTCCCTCGATGGAGGACCCGTCGAAGCCCAGTCCCTCCTCGAAGGCCGCCTCGACCTCGGCGGGGGCCAGGGCCACCGACTTGAGGCTCCCGACGACGTCCGTGAACCACATGCGCACGAAGCGGACGTCGCGCTCCTCGATGGTCCTGAGGACGAACTCCTGCTGACGGTCCATGGTTGCCTTCCTCGTCTTCCTGCCCGCGGCTCCGGCCGCCCGCGCGTGCTGTGCCGGCCGGGCACGACTGCTGTCCCGCCCACTCTAACGCGCGGCCCCGCCGCGTCCGCCGGGCGGGACGGGCGGGGCCGGACGCGCCCGATAGGGTGGGGCCATGACCCAGGAGACACCCCGCCCGTCACCGGGCGCGCTGGACGTGCGCCGGGTGCGCACGCACCACCTGCGCGAGGCGAAGCGCCGCGGCGAGAAGTTCACGATGCTCACGTGCTACGACGCCCTGACGGCCGGGATCTTCGACGCGGCCGGGGTCGACTCGCTGCTGGTGGGCGACTCCGCGGGCAACAACGTCCTGGGCCACTCCAGCACCCTGCCCGTCACGGTGGACGAGCTGCTGCCGCTGTGCCGGGCCGTGTCCGGGGCCGCCGAGCGCGCCTTCGTGGTGGTGGACCTGCCCTTCGGCTCCTACGAGGCCTCCCCCGAGCAGGCGGTGTCCACCGCGGTGCGCTTCCTCAAGGAGGGCGGCGCGCACGCGGTGAAGCTCGAGGGCGGGGCGTGGTTCGCCCCGCACGTCGAGGCCATGGTCCAGGCGGGGGTGCCCGTGGTGGCGCACATCGGCTTCACCCCGCAGAGCGAGCACGCCCTGGGCGGGTACCGGGTGCAGGGCCGCGGCGACGCCGCGGACGCGCTCGTCGAGGACGCCCGTGCCCTCGAGGCCGCCGGGGCCTTCTGCGTGCTCATGGAGATGGTCCCCGCCGAGGCCGCCGCGACCGTGGACGCCGCGCTCGAGGTCCCGACCATCGGCATCGGCGCCGGCGCCGCCACCACCGGGCAGGTGCTGGTGTGGCAGGACATGCTGGGCCTGCGCCGGGGTCGGATGCCGCGCTTCGTCCGGCAGTACGCGGACCTCCACGGCGTGGTCTCCGAGGCCGTGGGCCGCTACGTCGAGGACGTCCGCTCGGGGACCTTCCCGGGCCCGGAGCACGGTTTCTGAGCGGCCCCAGCGGACGCGGTGCCCCCGGCGCCCGGCCGCTCAGCCCTCGTCGAAGGCGCGGTCCTCCTCGTCCCACTGCCGAGTGCGCTCCGCGGCGAGCTTCAGGGCGTTCTGCGCCTCCTCGCGCGTGGCGTAGGGCCCGAGCAGCTTGCGGTAGTCCGACTGCGGGCCCTCCTCCACCTGGTGGGTGTAGACGTTGAACCAGTACTCGCTCATGACCTCTCCTCTCGTCGGCCGCCGGGCCGGACGACCGGGCCGGCTCCGTGCCCGGGGCGCTAGGGTAGATCCTAGGCCCGGACCGGC
Source organism: Kocuria sp. CH-021 (assembly GCF_049716185.1). Classification (NCBI taxonomy): domain Bacteria; kingdom Bacillati; phylum Actinomycetota; class Actinomycetes; order Micrococcales; family Micrococcaceae; genus Kocuria; species Kocuria sp. CH-021. Next base: position 109,673 of record NZ_JBNAFK010000006.1, read on the forward strand.
CCGGACGGGGCCGGCACACCCGATCCAGGAGGTCCAGACCCCCGTGCCCACGCACAACCTCACCGCGCCCGCCCCCGGCGGCACCGCTCCCGTCGGGACGCTCGTGCCCGGCTCCGTGACTCCCGGCCGGCCCGTGCCGGCCGCCATCCCCCGCCCGGAGTACGTCGGCCGGGCGGAGCCGGACGAGGGCCGCGGCGGGAACGTCTACACCCCGGACGAGATCGAGCTCATCCGCGAGGCGGGCCGGATCGCGGCCCGCGCCCTGCAGGAGGCCGGCCGGGCCGCCGTGCCCGGCACCACCACGGACGAGCTCGACCGGATCGCCCACGAGTACATGTGCGACCACGGGGCCTACCCCTCGTGCCTGGGCTACCGGGGCTTCCCCAAGTCCATCTGCACGTCCCTCAACGAGGTGATCTGCCACGGCATCCCCGACTCCACGGTGCTGGAGGACGGCGACATCATCAACCTGGACGTCACGGCCTACAAGAACGGCTTCCACGGCGACACCAACCGGATGTTCCTGGTGGGCGAGGTCGACGAGGAGTCCCGGCTGCTGGTCGAGCGCACCGAGGAGGCCCTGAACCGGGCCGTCAAGGCGGTCCGCCCGGGCCGCGAGATCAACGTCATCGGCCGGGTCATCGAGAAGTACGCCCGGCGCTTCGACTACGGCGTGGTGCGGGACTTCACGGGACACGGAGTGGGCCGGGAGTTCCACTCCGGGCTGATCGTCCCGCACTACGACGCCGCGCCCTCCTACGCCACCCCCATGGTCCCCGGCATGGTCTTCACGATCGAGCCCATGCTGACTCTGGGCACGATCCAGTGGGAGCAGTGGGACGACGACTGGACCGTGACGACCCGCGACCGGCGGCGCACCGCGCAGTTCGAGCACACCCTGGCGGTCACGGAGGACGGGGTGGACGTCCTCACGCTTCCGTAGCCCCTGCCGTAGACTGCCCCCTGATCATCCGACCACGGCCCCACGAGAGGACCGCTCCATGACCACACCAGACCGCGACGCCGCCGCCGTCCCGAACCGCCGCGTGATCGGCATCGACTTCGGCGGCACCGGGACCAAGGGCGGGATCGTGGACCTCGACACGGGCGAGCTCGTCGGCGAGCGCTTCCGGATCCCCACGCCCCGCCCCGCCACGCCGGAGAAGGTCGCCGAGGTGGTGGAGCAGATCGTCGCGGAGCTGCAGTCCCGCCCCGAGGCCCCCGCCCCGGACTCGCCGGTGGGCATCGTCTTCCCGGCGATCATCAAGGAGGGCGTCGCGCTGTCCGCGGCGAACATCGACAAGTCCTGGATCGGCACGAACGTCGACGCGCTCATGACCGAGCGGCTCGGCCGCCCGGTCGAGGCGCTCAACGACGCCGACGCCGCGGGGCTGGCCGAGGCCGTCTACGGCGCCGGGCAGGGGGTCAAGGGTCTGGTCATCGTGATCACGCTGGGCACGGGGATCGGTTCCGCGCTGATCCTCAACGGGAAGCTCGTGCCCAACGCCGAGCTGGGCCACCTGGAGATCGACGGCCACGACGCCGAGACCAAGGCGTCCGCCGCCGCGCGCGAGCGCGAGGACATGCCGTGGAAGAAGTGGGCGACCACCCGGCTGCAGCGCTACTTCAGCCACGTGGAGTTCCTGTTCTCGCCCAACCTCTTCGTCGTCGGCGGCGGGGTGTCGAAGAAGGCGGAGAAGTTCCTCCCCTTCCTCGAGCTGCGCACGCCCGTGAAGGTCGCCGAGCTCCGCAACAACGCCGGCATCGTGGGCGCGGCCCTGTGGGCCGGCATCCCGCACGAGCCGGAGAGCTGAGCCCGGTCCCGACGACGACGCCCGGTCACCTCCACGTGGAGGTGACCGGGCGTCGTCGTCGAAACCGGAAGGTCCTGCGGGCACGAAAAAACCCGCCGGGAGCCGCGGCTTCCCCTCCGCGACTCCCGGCGGGAGCTTGTGGTCCTACTCTACGGCTCCGCCGCGGCCTGCGGCAAGAGACACGCCGGGACGGGCCGGACGGAGCCGGGGCGGCCCGAGCGGGGGTCAGAGCAGCCGCGGCTGGGAGACGCCCTCGACCCCCTTGCCGCGCGGACGCCGGCCGGGGCGCCGCTTGGCGGCGCCGATCGGCTCCACGGTGGCGGGGATGGTCTGCTGCCCGGACTGCTCGGCCTGCTGCCGGCGCAGGAGGTCGATGGCCTCCTCGAAGTCCCCCAGGCCGTCGAAGGCCTGGTAGACGCTGGCGAAGCGCAGATAGGCCACCACGTCCAGCCGGCGCAGCGGGGCCAGGATCGCGAGCCCCACCTCGTGGGCCTCGATCTCCGCGGCGCCCAGCGCCCGGATCGTCTCCTCGACCTCCTGGGCCAGCATCGCGAGGTCGTCCTCGCTCACCGGCCGGCCCTGGCAGGCCTTGCGCACCCCGTTGACGATCTTCTGCCGGTCGAAGGGCTCGGTGACGCCCGAGCGCTTGATCACCGAGATGGTGGTGGTCTCGAGCGTGGTGAACCGCCGGCCGCACTCGGAGCACTGGCGGCGGCGGCGGATCGCCGTCCCGTCGTCCGTGGTGCGGCTGTCCACGACGCGGGAGTCGGTGTGACGGCAGAACGGGCAGTGCACGGTCGGATCAGCTCCCGGTGCGGATCGTGATGGCCGTGCCGTGCGCGGGCAGGTCCTCGGAGCGGGCGACGGCCACGATGTCCTCCCCGATCCGGGACAGCGCGTCCTGGGTGTACTCGACGATCTGCACGGCCTTCATGAACGCGGTGGTGGACAGGCCCTGGGCGTGCACAGCCGTCCCGCCCGTGGGCAGCACGTGGTTCGAGCCCGCCGCGTAGTCGCCGAGCGGGACGGGGCTGTAGGGGCCCAGGAAGATGGCCCCCGCGTTGCGCACGCGGGCCGCGACCTCCTGCGGGTCGGCGGTGTGGATCTCGAGGTGCTCGGCGGCGTAGGCGTCGGCCACGGCGATCGAGGCGTCGAGGTCGTCGGTGAGCACGATCCCGGACTGCGGGCCGGACAGGGCGGTGCTGATCCGCTCCCGGTGCTTCGCCCCGGGCACCTGCCCGGCGAGCTCCGCCGCGACCCGCTCGGCGAGCTCCGGCGAGTGGGTGATCAGGACGGCCCCGGCGGCGGGGTCGTGCTCGGCCTGGGAGATCAGGTCGGCGGCCACGTAGGCCGGCACGGCGGTGTCGTCGGCCAGCACCGCGATCTCCGTGGTCCCCGCCTCGGCGTCCACGCCGACCACGGAGCGGAGCAGGCGCTTGGCCGTGGCCACGTAGACGTTGCCCGGGCCGGTCACGGTGTCGACCGGCTCGAGGACGTCCTCGCCGTCCGTGACCCCGTAGGCCATGGCGGCCAGCGACTGGGCGCCGCCGATGGCCCAGACCTCGTCCACGCCGAGCAGCCCGGCCGCGGCGAGGATCGTGGGGTGCGGCAGGCCGCCGAACTCCTTCTGCGGCGGGCTGCACAGCACCACCGAGCCGACCCCGGCGGCCTGGGCCGGGACGACGTTCATGACCACGGACGAGGGGTACACGGCCAGCCCGCCGGGCACGTACAGGCCCGCCCGGCGCAGGGGCGTCCACCGGTGCACGAGCACGGCGCCCGGAGCGACCTCGACCCGGGCGTCGGCCGGGCGCTGCGCCCGCGCGAAGGCCCGGGTCCGCTCGATCGCGGTCTCCAGGCCCCGGCGCACGGCGGGGTCCAGCTCCTCGACGGCCCGGCGGATCTCGGCGGGGTCGACGCGCAGGGAGGCCTGCTCCACCCCGTCGAAGCGCTGCGCGTAGCGGCGCAGGGCCACGGCGCCCTCGGTGCGGACCGCGGCGAGGATCTCCTCCACGGCCTGCTGCGCCGAGGCGAGCGACGTGGAGCTCTGCCGGGGCACGGCCGCCCGCAGCTCGGACCAGGACAGGTGCCGGCCGCGCAGGTCGATCGTTCGCAGGGCGGGAGTCGTGGTCGTCTCAGCAGTAGTCACGCCTCCCATGGTATTCCACCGCGCCGCCCGGCCGCGGGCGCCGGGTCCAGCGCTCGGCCGCCCGGTGGCTCAGACCTCCAGGCAGGTCGGGCCGAGCAGGACCTTGAGGTCCCCGAACAGGGCGGGCGAGGGGTTCACCCGCAGGTCCGGGCCCAGGCGCAGCACCTGCACCTTCTGCCGCGTCTCGAGGTGGATGCGCACCTCGGAGTCCCCGCGGTGGTTGCGCAGCACCGCGCCGATCTCCTTGACCGTCTCCTCCGTGGCGCGGAACTCGGGCAGGGCGATGAGCACGGGTCCGCTGTGCCCGTCCGCGGAGAGCTCCGGCACGGTGAGCTCCTGCGCGGAGATCGTCACCGAGCCGTCGTCCCGGCGCTGCAGCCGGCCCTTGATCACGCAGATCAGGTCCTCGGCGAGCACGCCCGCGATGGGGGCGTAGGCCTTGCCGAAGAACATGACCTCGATCGAGCCCGTCCGGTCCTCGAGCTCCACCCGCGCGTAGGCGTTGCCCGAGGTCTTGGCGATCCGCCGCGACAGGGAGGTGATCATGCCCGCCACGGTCACGACCGCGCCGTCGGGCCGGCCGTCCTCGCCCAGCAGCGGCTGGATCGAGGTGTCGGCGTACTGCCCGAGCGCCTCGTCGAGGCCGCGCAGCGGGTGGTCGGAGACGTAGAGGCCGAGCATCTCGCGCTCGAAGGCCAGCAGGTCCTTGCGCTCCCACTCGGGCACGTCCGGCACCGCGACGGTCAGCGACGTGGTGGGGTCCTCGTCGTCCAGGCCCATGCCGCCGAAGAGGTCGAACTGTCCGGCCGCCTCCTGGCGCTTGACGGCCACCGTGGCGTCCACGGCCTCCTCGTGGCAGAGCACGAGCCCGCGCCGGGTGTGGCCCAGCCGGTCGAAGGCGCCCGCCTTGACCAGGGACTCGATGGTGCGCTTGTTGCACACCACGGCGGGGACCTTGGCGAGGAAGTCGTTGAAGGAGGTGAAGGCGCCGTGCTCCTCCCGGGCCTCGACCATCGCGCTGACCACGTTGGCGCCCACGTTGCGCACCGCGCCCATGCCGAAGCGGATGTCGGTGCCCACCGGGGTGAAGTTCAGCGCGGACTCGTTGACGTCCGGGGGCAGCACGGTGATGCCCATCCGGCGGCACTCCGTGAGGTACAGGGCGAGCTTGTCCTTGTCGTCGCCCACCGAGGTGAGCAGCGCGGCCATGTACTCGGCCGGGTAGTGCGCCTTGAGGTACGCCGTCCAGTAGGACACGAGACCGTAGGCCGCGGAGTGGGCCTTGTTGAACGCGTAGTCCGAGAACGGGAGCAGGATGTCCCACAGGGCCTTGATGGCGGCCTCGGAGTAGCCGCGCTCGGCCATGCCGCCGTGGAAGCCCTCGTACTGCTTGTCCAGCTCCGACTTCTTCTTCTTGCCCATGGCGCGGCGGAGGATGTCCGCCTGGCCGAGCGAGAAGCCCGCGACCTTCTGGGCGATCGCCATGACCTGCTCCTGGTAGACGATCAGGCCGTAGGTGGTGTTGAGGATCTCCGCGAGCGGCTCCTCGAGCTCCGGGTGGATCGGGGTGATCTCCTGCTGGCCGGTCTTGCGCAGCGCGTAGTTCGTGTGCGAGTTCGCGCCCATGGGACCCGGGCGGTACAGCGCGATGACCGCGGAGATGTCCTCGAAGTTGTCGGGGCGCATGAGCTTGAGCAGCTGGCGCATGGGCCCGCCGTCGAGCTGGAACACCCCGAGGGTGTCGCCGCGGGCCAGCAGCTCGTAGGACTCGGCGTCCTCGAGCCCGAGGTTCTCGAGGTCGAGGACGAAGCCGTCCTGGTTGAGGGTGATGTTCTCGAGGGCGTCGGAGATGATCGTGAGGTTGCGCAGGCCCAGGAAGTCCATCTTGATCAGCCCGAGCCCCTCGCACGTGGGGTAGTCGAACTGGGTGATGACCTGCCCGTCCTGCTCGCGGCGCATGATCGGGATGATGTCGATCAGCGGGTGCGAGGACATGATCACGCCGGCCGCGTGCACCCCCCACTGGCGCTTGAGCCCCTCGAGGCCCTCGGCGGTCTCGAAGATCTTCTTCGCCTCGGGGTCCTGCGCGAGCACCTCGCGCAGCTCGTCGGCCTCGCCGTGGCGCTTGGCGGAGTCGTCGTAGACGTCCTTGAGGGAGATGCCCTTGCCCATGACGTCCGGCGGCATGGCCTTGGTGAGCTTCTCCCCCATCGAGAAGGGATAGCCGAGCACGCGCGAGGAGTCCTTGAGCGCCTGCTTGGCCTTGATGGTGCCGTAGGTCACGATCATGGCCACGCGCTCGTCGCCGTACTTCTCGGTGACGTAGTGGATCACCTCGGAGCGGCGGCGGTCGTCGAAGTCGACGTCGAAGTCGGGCATGGACACGCGGTCCGGGTTGAGGAAGCGCTCGAAGATCAGCCCGTGCTCCAGCGGGTTCAGCTCGGTGATGCGCATGGCGTAGGCGACCATGGAGCCGGCCCCGGAGCCACGGCCCGGGCCCACCCGGATCCCGTTGTTCTTGGCCCAGTTGATGAAGTCGGCCACCACCAGGAAGTACCCGGGGAAGCCCATCTGCAGGATGATGCCCTTCTCGTAGTCCGCCTGCCGCTGGACGTCCTCGGGGATCCCGCCGGGGAAGCGGTGGTGCAGGCCCCGCTGCACCTCCTCGACGAACCAGGACTCCTCGTCGTGGCCCTCGGGGGTCGGGAAGCGGGGCATGTAGTTCGCCGAGGTGTCGAACTCCACGTTGCACCGCTCCGCGATCTCCAGGGTGTTGTCGCAGGCCTCCGGGAAGTCGCGGAAGAGCTCCCGCATCTCCGCCGGGGACTTCAGGTAGAACTCGTCGGCGTCGAACTTGAACCGCTTCGGGTCCGCCAGGGTCGAGCCGGACTGCACGCACAGCAGGGCCGCGTGGGACTTCGCGTCCTCGGCGTGGGTGTAGTGCAGGTCGTTGGTGGCCACGAGCGGCAGCTGCAGGTCCTTGGCGAGCCTGAGCAGGTCCCCGGTGACCTGCTTCTCGATCCCCAGGCCGTGGTCCATGAGCTCGCAGTAGAAGTTCTCGGCGCCGAAGATGTCGCGGAACTCCGCCGCGGCCTGCCGGGCCTCCTGGTACTGGCCCAGGCGCAGCCGGGTCTGGACCTCCCCGGAGGGGCAGCCGGTGGTGGCGATCAGTCCCTTGCCGTAGGTGCTGAGCAGCTCCCGGTCCATGCGCGGCTTGTACAGCTGGCCCTCGAGCGACGCGAGGGACGAGGCGCGGAACAGGTTCTGCATGCCCTGGGTGGTCTCCGCGAGCAGCGTCATGTGCGTGTAGGCGCCGCCGCCCGAGACGTCGTCCCGGCCGCCGTCGGCGAACTTCACGCGGGTGCGGTCGGAGCGGGCGGTGCCCGGCGTCAGGTACGCCTCCACGCCGATGATGGGCTTGATCCCCGCGTTGCGGGCCTTGTTCCAGAAGTCGAAGGCGCCGAAGACGAAGCCGTGGTCGGTCGTCGCGAGGGAGGTCATCCCCTGTTCGTGGCAGGCCTCGAAGAGGTCGTCGAGCCGTGCCGCACCGTCGAGCATGGAGTACTCGGTGTGCACGTGCAGGTGGGTGAAGCTGTTCTTGCCGGTCGCCGTCGTCACCCGACCAGTGTAGTGGCCCGCACCGATCCCGCCGCCCCGCCGGCAGGGGCCCGGCGGGACGGCGCGACCGGGCCCGGAGCGGCGGCGCCCCGGACGGCGGCGGCGCCCCGGACGGCGGCGGTGCCCCGGACGGCGGCGGTGCCCCGGACGGGGGGCGGCCGCACCGGGACGTCCCGGCCCCCGTCCGGGAGGCGGGCTCAGGCGGGCCCGCCGTCGCGCAGCGTCTCGAGGGCGAAGGAGAGGTCCGGCGGGTACGGGCTCCCGTACTCGACGAGCTCGCCCGTCCCGGGGTGCTCGAAGCCCAGCCGCACGGCGTGCAGCCACTGCCGGGTGAGCCCGAGGCCGGCCGACAGCGCGGGGTCCGCGCCGTAGGTGAGGTCGCCGCAGCACGGGTGGCGCAGCGCCGAGAAGTGCACCCGGATCTGGTGGGTGCGGCCGGTCTCCAGGTGCACCTCCACGAGCGCCGCCCGACCGAAGGCCTCCAGCACCTCGTAGTGGGTGATCGACGTCCGGCCGCCCTCGACCACGGCGAAGCGCCAGTCGTAGCCGGGGTGGCGGCCGATCGGGGCGTCGACCGTCCCGCGCAGGGGGTCCGGCAGGCCCTGGACCACGGTGTGGTAGACCTTCGTGACCGTCCGCTCCTTGAACGCGCGCTTGAGCGCGGTGTACGCGCGCTCCGTGCGGGCCACGACCATCAGCCCGGACGTGCCGACGTCGAGCCGGTGCACCACGCCGGCCCGCTCGGGGGCCCCGGAGGTGCTCACGGTGACGCCCGCGCCCGCGAGCGCGCCGACCACGGTCGGCCCCTTCCAGCCCGGCGAGGGGTGCGCGGCGACGCCGGGGGGCTTGTCGATCACCACGATGTCGTCGTCCAGGTGCACCACGCGGAAGTCCTCGACGAGCTGGGGCACGATCCGTGCCGGGTCCTCGGGCACGGGCACGTGCACGGTGAGCGTCTGGGAGGCCTCGACCCGGAAGGACTTGGCGACCGGCCGGTCGCGGTGCAGCACCCGGCCCTCCGCGCAGAGGCCGGCGGCCGCGGAGCGCGAGAGTCCCGTCAGGGCGGCCACGGCGGCGTCCGCGCGGTGGCCCTCGAGCTCGGGCGGGACGGTGAAGCGCTCCGGCACGTGCTCCCCGGGATCAGCCACGGGGACCCTCCTCCGGCGAGGCCTCGAGCCGCTGCGCGTCCGGGCCGGGCGAGCCCGTGCGGGTGCCGTCGAGCTCCCGCCCGAGCAGGGTCAGGAGCACCACGAGGGACACGCCCACGACCACTCCGCAGTCGGCGATGTTGAAGATCGCGAAGCGCGGCACGGCGATGAAGTCCACGACGTGCCCCACCCCGAAGCCCGGCTCCCGCAGCAGCCGGTCGGTCAGGTTGCCCAGTGCCCCGCCGAGGACCAGGCCCAGGGCGAGGGCCCAGGCGCTCGAGCGGACGCGGCGGAGGGTGAGCACGATGAGGACCGAGACGACCACCATGACCAGGGTGAACACCCAGGTGATGTCCTCGCCCAGGGAGAACGCGGCGCCGGGGTTGCGGATGAACTGCCACCACAGCAGGCCCTCGACCACGGGGGTGCGCTCGCCCAGCGTCAGGTGGGAGACCACCCACCACTTGGTCAGCTGGTCCGCGGTGTAGACGAGCAGCGCGGCGAGGGCCGCGAGGAGCAGGACGCCCCGCGGCACCCCGGGCTCGGGTGCGCCGGCGGGGACTTCGGGCGGCTCGCTCATGCTCTCCTCGGGTGACGGTTCGGGGTTTTGGGTCCGGCCCGCGGAGCCGGCCGGCGGGACCGCGGTCCCGCTCCATGGTGCCACGTCCGCCCGGGGACGCCCCGGGACGGGCGACGACGGAGGGACCGGCACGTGGCCGGTCCCTCCGTCGGTGCTGCGCCGCGGCCCGGTGGTCAGGCCTGCTCGGTCCGGACCGCGCCGGTGGCGCCGTCCGCCGTCGGCGCGGGCTCGAGCGACGGGGTGGTGTCCAGGTCCTGCAGCTGGTCCTGGATGTAGGTCTTGAGGTTGGTGCGGTAGTCCTGCTCGAAGGTGCGCAGGCCCGAGACCCGGGACTGCAGCTCGGCCTGCTCCTCCTTCAGCGCGGTGAGGGTCTCCTCGCGCGTGCGCTGGGCGTCGGTGACGAGCTCCTCGGCCCGGTCGCGGGCCTCGCCGATGATCCGGTCGCGCTCGGCCGTGCCCTCGGCGACGTACTCGTCGTGCAGCTTCTGGGCCATCGCCAGGACGCCGGCCGCGGACTGCGCCGCGCCGGAGGCGGGCGCGGTCTCCGCCGGGGCGGTCTCCGCCGGGGCTGTCCCGGCGGCACCGGTCGCCGGCAGCTCGGTTTCGGCGGGCGCGGCCGGCCCGGCCGCCTCCTGCGGGGCGCCGCCGGCGGCCTCACCGGTGGACGGCGCGCCGGCGGTGTCCTCCGCGCCGGGGAGGCCGGGCTCGGAGACGGGCGAGGGCGTGGAGTCCTTGGGGGCGACGGGCTGCCCGGCGGCCTCGAGCTGCTGCTTGAGGTCCGTGTTCTCCTGGTTCAGCCGGCGCAGCTCCACGACGATCTCGTCGAGGAAGTCGTCGACCTCGTCCTGGTCGTAGCCCTCCCGGAACTTGGTGGGCTGGAACCGCTTGTTGATGACGTCTTCGGGCGTCAGGGCCATGAGTGCATTCCTTCGTGGGCGGGGCGCGGGCGCGGCCCGCGGCGGGGGATCCGTCCGACCGGGGCCGGGGCGGCACGGTGGCCGGCACCGGGTGGTCGTGCGGTTACAGCGTACAGGCCGGTCCTCGGCCGGACCGGCGGGACGTCCGGCGGAGCGCCGGGTCAGATCAGCATCGAGCCGATGATGCCCTGGACGATGCTGACGGCGAAGATGAGGATGAGGAACCCGAGGTCCAGCGACACCCCGCCGAAGCGCAGGGGCGGCACGATCCGGCGCAGCCACCGCATCGGCGGGTCGGTCACGGTGTACACGGCCGAGGCCCCGACGAGGGCGGCTCCGCGGGGCCGCCAGTTGCGGGCGAACATCTGCACCCAGTCGAGGACGAGGCGCGCGAGCAGCGCGACGTACACGAGGTGCAGCGCCAGGTACAGCACGGAGAGCAGAAGGTCCATCGGTCCGCCTCAGTCCTCCTGCTGGTCGTCGGTCTCGTCCTCGCCGCCGGCGGGGTGCCCGACGACCTCCACGTAGGACGGGGTGAGCAGGAAGACCTTGCCGGTCACCCGTTCGATGGAGCCGTGCAGGGCGAAGACCAGGCCGGCGGAGAAGTCCACCAGGCGCTTGGCCTCGGCGTCGCCCATGTCGCTGACGTTCATGATGACGGGCGTGCCCTCGCGGAAGGCCTCCCCGATGGACTTGGCGTCGTTGTAGGAGCGGGGGTGGACCGTGGTGATGGTGCGCAAGGTCGAGCTGTCCTCTCGAGAGCTGGAGGGGGCGCGTTTGATGGGGGTGACCGGCGCCCGGTACTCGGCCGACCGGCGCGGCACGGCCACCGCGGTGGACTCGTGGGCGCGGGCCTCGCGCGGCTCCTCGCGGACCGCGACGGCGGACTGGTGCTCCTGGCGGGACGGCGTCGGGTCGTCGTAGTCCTCGTCCGTCTCGGCGAGGCCGAGATAGATCATGGTGCGGCGCAACGCTCCGGCCATGGTGCTCTCCTTGACTGTCTGTGCGGATATCGGCGGTGGGGGGAGTTCCGGGATCCTGGGACCGCCTGCGCCCGTCGTGCTGCCCGGAACGCGGTACGGCCCCGGCCCCGCAGGGCCGTCCTCCAAGCTATCCTACGGGCGCCCGGGGGCCGAGGATATCGGAGCCGACGCGCACGTGCGTGGCTCCCCGGGCGATCGCCTCCTCGAGGTCCTGGCTCATGCCCGCGGACACCGCCGTGGCCTCCGGCAGCGTCCGCCGCAGCTGCTGCGAGAGCTCCCGGAGCCGGTCGAAGGCGGGCCCCGGCGGCGCCCCCAGCGGGGCGACGGCCATGATCCCGCCGGCGCGCAGCCCCTCGGTCCCGGCGATCTGCTCGGCGAGCCCGACGACGTCCTCGGGGCGGGCTCCCCCACGGCGCTCCTCCGCGTCCAGGGAGACCTGGACGAGGCACGTGAGGTCCTGGTCCGCGCACGGCCCGGGCGCCGCGTCACCGGCCGCCACGGCCTCCCGGTGCCGCTGGACCGCCTTGCCGAGGGCCGTGACCAGGGAGGCCCGGTCCACGGAGTGCACCCAGGACGCGTAGCGCACGACCGACTTCGCCTTGTTGGACTGGAGCTGGCCCACGAAGTGCCAGGTGAGGGGACCGTCCACGAGCCCGGCCACCTCCCGCGCCTTCGCGGCGGCCTCCTGGTCCCGGTTCTCGCCGACGTCCCGGACGCCGAGCCGGTGCAGCCGGGCCACGTCCGCGGCGGGGAAGAACTTCGTGACGGCGACCAGCACGGGCTTCTCGGCCGCCCCGCCGCGCTGCGCCGCGGCGGTGATCCGTGCGCGCACCCGCTCGAGGGAGCGGGAGAGCTCGAGGGTCCGCGGGTCGTTCGCGCCGCCGGCGGCGGCCGGGTCCGCGCTCACGCCGCGTCCCGTCGGCGGGGACCGGCGCCCCAGACGAGACCGACGATGCGGCCGGATCCGGGGTCCCGCCGGTGCGAGGACAGGTGCTCGTTCTCGAGGGTGCAGGAGGAGCCCGCGGCCCCCGTCGGCTCGACGACGCCGACCCCGAGGGCGGACAGCCGCTCCCGGGCCCCGCCGCGGAGGTCGAGGGCCGGGGTGCCCCAGGACGTCGTGGCGGCGACCGCGGGGATCCGCGCGGCGGCCTCCTCGCGCATGGCCGCGGGCACCTCGTAGCAGCTCCCGCAGATCGACGGGCCGAGCCAGGCCGAGAGCCCGCGCGCGCCGCGGCCCCGCAGCTGCTCGACCGCGCGCTCGAGCACGCCGTCGAGCAGGCCGCGGCGGCCGGCGTGCGCCACGCCGGTGACCGGGCCCCGCGGGCCATCCCCCACCAGGACCACGGGCACGCAGTCGGCGACCATCACGGCCAGCGGCACGCCCGTCGCCGTGACGGCGGCGTCCGCGGTCGGCACGGCCGGGCGGTCCTGCCGGTCGGCGTCCAGGACGGCGGTGCCGTGCACCTGGTCGAGGAACACGAGGGCCCCGCCGGCCACGCCGATCGTCCGCTCGAGCGCGGCGCGGCGGGAGCGCACCGCGTCCGGGTCGTCGCCCGTGTGCAGCGCGAGATTGCCCGCGCCGCGGTCCGTGAACGCCACCCGGACGCCCTGCGCGACCTCGTCCTGCCACCAGAACACCGGGGCCTCCTGCCGTGTCTCGTCGTGCCGCCGCCGGGGACCGGCGGCGCGGTTAAAGCGCCCGGGGGCGGACGCGGGTGCTCCGCGTCCGCCCCCGGGGCGCGGAACTCACTTCAGGAAGTCGGGGAAGTCCAGGGAGTCCTTGCGCGCGGAGCCCGCCCCGGCGCCGGCTTCGGCCTCGGCGGGCAGGTCGACGTCGAAGCCGGCGTCGTCGGGCACGTCGTCGTTCTGCACCGGCTGCGCCCACCGCTGCGCGGTGGAGGGCTGGCCGAAGGACGGGGCGCCGCCGCGCTGGGGCGCGCGCCCCAGGCCGGCGGGCTGGCCCGCGCCGGAGCCGAAGGCCGCGCGCGTGGTCGCGGCCTGCTGGGCGGCCGCGTTGGTGTTGTTGGCGTTGGTCTCGGGGCTCACCGAGTCGAAGCCCGCGGCGATGACCGTGACGCGGGCCTGGTCGCCCAGCGCGTCGTCGATGACCGCGCCGAAGATGATGTTCGCCTCCGGGTGGGCGACCTCCTGGACCAGGCGGGCGGCCTCGTTGATCTCGAACAGGCCGAGGTCGGAGCCGCCCTGGATGGACAGCAGCACGCCGTGGGCGCCGTCGATGGAGGCCTCCAGCAGCGGGGACGCGATCGCGAGCTCGGCGGCCTTCACCGCGCGGTCCTCGCCCTGTGCGGCGCCGATGCCCATGAGCGCGGAGCCGGCGCCCTGCATCACCGACTTCACGTCCGCGAAGTCGAGGTTGATCAGGCCCGGGGTGGTGATCAGGTCGGTGATGCCCTGCACGCCCGAGAGGAGCACCTGGTCCGCGGACTTGAAGGCGTCCAGCATGGACACGTTCCGGTCCGAGATGGAGAGCAGCCGGTCGTTGGGGATCACGATGAGGGTGTCGACCTCGTCGCGCAGCGTCTCGATGCCGTTCTCCGCCTGGTTGGACCGGCGCCGGCCCTCGAAGGTGAACGGGCGGGTGACGACGCCGATGGTCAGGGCCCCCAGGGAGCGCGCGATCCGGGCGACCACGGGGGCGCCGCCGGTGCCGGTGCCGCCGCCCTCGCCGGCGGTCACGAAGACCATGTCGGCGCCCTTGAGGACCTCCTCGATCTCCTCGTGGTGGTCCTCCGCCGCCTGGCGCCCCACGTCGGGGTTGGCGCCGGCGCCCAGGCCGCGCGTGAGCTCGCGCCCGACGTCGAGCTTGACGTCGGCGTCGCTCATCAGCAGGGCCTGCGCGTCCGTGTTGATCGCGATGAACTCGACGCCGCGCAGCCCCTCCTCGATCATCCGGTTGACGGCGTTGACGCCGCCGCCGCCGATTCCGACGACCTTGATGACGGCCAAGTAGTTCTGGGGGGTGGAGGAGTCCATGGGTACCTAACTTGAGATGGTTCGGGTCCGGAAACGCATGCTGTTCCTCGACCTTCGATCGAAGGTCGAACATCAGGCCGTCAGCTGCTGTCCCGGGAGGTTCGATGTCGAGGTCAAGCCTAACAACCACGGGGAGCACCTGCACGACAAGCCATACCGCTTTCGACACTTTTCGCCAAAACCGCACGTCGCACGGCCCTGGGGCGCTTCCTTCGACCTCTGGTCGAACCTGAGGCCGGGGGCGAGCACGGACGTGGTCCGTCAGCGCACCACCGGCCGCGTCGGACTCGACACGTCGTAGGTCTCGACCCCGCTGCCGGCGCCGCGCGCCTCGACGAGCTCCCGCAGCACCTGCGACTTGAGCTCGCTGTCCTCGGCGGTGCCCCAGACGACCGTGCGGCCGTCGGTGAAGGCCAGCTCCACCGAGGACAGGGACTCCGCCGAGGCGGTGCGCAGCTGGGCGAGCACGGACTCCGGCAGGGCGGCCAGCACGTCGGCGATGGCGTCGAAGCGCTCGCTCTCGAGCACGTCGCGGCCGCCCGTGACGACGGGGACGCCCGCCTCCTGCGCCGAGCCGGCGGTCATCAGCTCCACGCCCTCCGAGTCGACGACCACGAACTCGTCGCCGTCCTCGACGGCCGCCACGGGCACGCGCTCGTGCAGGGCCACCACGAGGTGGTGCGGGGGCTCGAGCAGGACCTCGATGGAGCGGACCTGCGGGATCCGGCCCACCCGGTCCCGCACCTCGTCCTTGGAGATCCGGGTCAGCGGGACGCCCCGGTAGGCCTCCAGCGCGGACTCGACGCGGGCGGGGTCCGTCAGCTCGGCGCCTCGCACCGAGACCTCCCGGACGGCCAGTGCCGGGGAGAGGAACAGGACTCCGGCCAGCACCGCGAGCGCGGCGAGGACGCCGAGGACCGCGCCGATCCGCCGGCGCCGGCGCCGCGCCCCCGGAGAGGCGGGAAAGGCCACGACCGTGGCACCGGCCGAGCTGGCGCCGACCGCCGTGGAGCCGGACGAGGCGGGACCGGCCGAAGTGGAGCCCGCGGAGATGGAGCCCGCTGAGGTGGGACCGGCCGACGTGGGGCCCGCCGAGGCGGGGCCGGCCGCCGTGGCGCCGACCGCGGTGGAGCCGGCCCGTGGCGGCTCGTCCGCCGGGGGGACCCGGGAGGCGGTGAGCGTGCGGGACGCGGTCCGCTCCTGCCGGTGCCGCCGCCAGGCGCTGAACCGGCCGCCGGCGGCCGGGACCTCCTCGAGGTCGTCGTCGTCGGCCAGGGGCGTGACCTTGGTGCCGTCGTTCACGCGCACGCGCCCGGCCCGCGGGGAGTCCGTCCCGGGAGCGCCGGCTGCGCCGGGATCCGTGCTCCCGGCCGCGGGGCGGTCCCCGGGCCCGTCCGGCGCGGCCGGGAGACGCTCCGGGGCGGTCCCCTCCCCCGGCGCGGGGGCCGCGCCGGCGCCGTCCCCGGCCGCGTCCCCCAGCCGCGGCTGGTGCGGTCGGCCGTGCCGGCTCATCAGCGGGCTCCGAGCCGGTCCACGAGCCGGGGGCCGAGGGCGGTGACGTCCCCGGCGCCCACCGTGAGCACCAGGTCCCCGGGCCGAGCGGCCCGCACGGCCTGCTCGACGGCGTCGGCGCCGTCCGGCACGTAGCGGACGTGCGCGGGGGCGCGCTCGGTGACGATCTCGCTCGTGAGGCCCGCGACGGGCTGCTCCCGCGCGGCGTAGATGTCGATGACCAGGGCCTCGTCGGCCAGCGCGAGGGCGTCGGCGAACTCGGCCGCGAACTCGCGCGTGCGGGAGAACAGGTGCGGCTGGAAGATCGCGAGCACCCGGTGCCCGGCCGCGACCTCGCGGGCCGCCGTGAGGGCCGCGACCACCTCGGTGGGGTGGTGGGCGTAGTCGTCGAAGACCCGGATCCCGTCGATCTCGCCCCGCAGCTCGAAGCGCCGGGCGGAGCCGTGGAAGCCGGCCAGCCCGCGCACCGCGTCCGCCGGCGGGACGCCGGCCTCGAGGGCCACGCAGAAGGCGGCGGTGGCGTTGAGGACGTTGTGCCGGCCCGGCACCGCGAGCTCGAGCTGCTCCTCGCGGCGGTCCGCGCCCTCCCCCAGCAGCAGCGTGCTGCGGGTGCGCAGCCCGTCCGCCGCCCCGGGGAGCACCCGGACGTCGGAGCCCGGGTCCGTGCCGTAGCTGACGACGCGCCCGCCGGCGGCCCGGTGGCGCTCCGCGAGCGCCCGCGAGCCGGGGTCGTCCTGGCAGGCCACGAGCAGCCCGTCCCGGGGCAGCGTGGCCGCGAACTCGTCGAAGGCCCGGAAGAAGGCCTCGCGGGAGGCGTAGTGGTCGAGGTGGTCGGGCTCGATGTTGGTGACCACGGCGATCCGCGGCGCGTACGCCAGGAAGGAGCCGTCCGACTCGTCGGCCTCCGCCACGAACCACCGGCCCGGGCCGAGGGCCGCGTTGGAGCCGAGGTCCGCCACGTGCGCGCCGATGGCCCAGGAGGGCCCGAGCCCGGCGGCGTGCAGCGTGAGCGCGGCCATCGCACTGGTGGTGGTCTTGCCGTGGGTGCCGGCCACGGCCACGACGTCGCGGCCGTGCATCGCGGCGGCGAGCGCCGCGGAGCGGTGGAGCACGCGCAGCCCGGCGGCCCGGGCGGCGGCGTACTCGGGGTCCTCGGGCGGGATCGCGGTCGACACGACCACGGTCTGCGCCCCCTCGACGTGGCGGGCGTGCTGGCCCACGTGCACGGTGGCGCCCAGGTCCTGGAGCTGGCGCAGGCCCGACGAGTCCTGCCGGTCCGAGCCGCTGACGGGCACCCCGCGGGCGAGCATGAGCTTCGCGACGGCGGACATCCCCGCCCCGCCCATGCCGATGAAGTGCACCCGGCCCAGCCGGGCGGGGTCGGTCTCGTGCTCAGCGTCCACGGGGGACCTCCTCGAGGATCAGCCGTGCCAGCACGGTGTCGGCGTCGCGCACGCCGTGGCCGCGGCTCGCGGCGGCCATCGCGGCGAGCCGGCCGGGGTCGGCCAGCAGCGGGTGGACGTGCCGGCGGTACCAGTCGGGGGTGAACGCGTCGTCGGCCACGAGCTGCGCCGCGCCGGCCGCCACGAGGGAGGCGGCGTTGAGGGCCTGCTCGCCGTTGCCGACGGGCAGCGGGACGAACACGGCGGGCAGCCCGACGGCCGCGACCTCCGAGACGGTCGCGGCGCCGGCGCGGGCCACCAGCAGGTCCGCGGCGGCGTAGACGCGCTCCATCCCGTCCACGTACTCCACCTGCACGTAGCCGGGGGCGCTCAGCGGCGCGCCGTCGTCCCGGGTGAGCTGCTTGCCCCGGCCGGTGACGTGCAGGAGCTGGTGGCCGTGCTCGGCGACCTCCTCGGCCACGCCGGCCACGGTCCGGTTCATGGCGAGGGCGCCCGAGGAGCCGCCGGTGACCACCACGGTGGGCAGGTCGGGGTCGAGCCCGAAGGAGCGGCGCGCCTCGGCGCGCAGCGCCTCGCGGTCCAGGCGCGAGATCTCCCGGCGCATGGGCATGCCGACGGTCACGGCCCCGCGCAACGGGGTGCCGGGGAACGCGACGGCCACGGTCCGGGCCCAGCGCGCGCCCACCCGGTTGGCCAGTCCCGGCCGGGCGTTGGCCTCGTGGACCACGATGGGCAGGCCCCGCCGGGCGGCGGCGAGGTAGACGGGGGTGCAGACGTACCCGCCGACGCCGAGCACCACGTCGGGCCGGACGCGGTCCAGGATCTCCCCCGCCTGGCGCACGGCGCCGAGGAGGCGCCCCGGCAGCCGGACGAGGTCCACGGAGGGCCGGCGGGGCAGCGGCACGCGGTCGACGAGCTCGAGCTCGAGTCCGGCCTGCGGGACGAGCCGCGTCTCCATCCCGGACGCGGTGCCCACCGCCGTGAGCCGGGCCTGCGGGGCCTGCTCCCGCAGGGCGGCGGCCACGGCGAGGAGCGGGCTGACGTGCCCGGCGGTGCCCCCGCCGGCCAGCAGGACCGACGGCGCGGGGCCTCCGGTGGTGGGTTCGGACGGTGTCATGCGCGATCCTCGTTCGGGGTGCGGGGGCGGGGGGTGCGGGTGGGGACCTGGATCCGGCGCGGCAGCCGGGTGAAGGACATCACCACGCCGACGGCCGCGAGGCTCATCAGCAGCGACGACCCACCGTAGCTGATGAACGGGAGGGGGATGCCGATCACGGGCAGCACGCCCGTGACCATGCCGATGTTGATGAACGCCTGGCCGACGAGCCAGGTGACGATGCAGGCGGTGGCGATCCGGACGAAGCCGCTGCGGGCGCGCAGGATCACGCGGGCCATCGCCAGGGCCATGACCGCGAACAGGGCCAGGATCAGCACCGTGCCCAGCAGGCCCAGCTCCTCGCCGATGATCGAGAAGATGTAGTCGTTGTGCGCCTCGGGGACGTAGTTGTACTTGAGCCGGGACTGGCCCAGGCCCACGCCCCACCAGCCGCCGGAGGCGAGGGCGTTGAGCCCCTGCTCGGCCTGGTAGCAGGCGTCGGTGGCCCCGCACTCGCCGAACAGCCAGCCGGTGATCCGGTCCACGCGGTGCGGCGCGGTGACGATCGCCAGCGTGCCGGCCAGCGCGGCCCCGGCCGCCGCGAGCACGAACAGGCGCAGCGGCGCCCCGGCGAAGAACAGCGCGGCCGCGTAGATGAGGACGAAGACCAGGGCCGTGCCCACGTCGTCGCCGAGCACGATCATCAGGGCGGGCACCCCGATGCCCAGGGCCGAGGGCCACAGGGCCTGGCGCCAGTCCCGCACGGCGTCGCCCTGCCGGGCCAGGACCGCCGCCAGCCAGAGGGCGACGGCGAGCTTGGCCGCCTCGGACGGCTGGAAGGACTGCCCGCCCACCACGATCCAGTTCCGGTTGCCGTTGATCTCCTGCCCCAGCGGGGTGAAGACGAGCAGCAGCAGCAGCACGGCGAGGACGAGGAGCCCGGTGGCGCCCCGGCGGTACCAGGAGGTGGGCACGAAGGAGAGCCCGAACATCAGGAGCACGCCCAGCCCCCCGTAGGTGGCCTGCTTGACGAAGTACGAGTAGGCGGACTCCTGCGCGGAGATCGACTCCACCGCCGAGGCGGAGAGCACCATCATGATGCCGATGGCCGTGAGCAGCAGCACGGATCCGGCCAGCGCGTAGTAGGAGTGGACGAGCGGGCCGTCCACCAGGGCCCGCCAGAAGCGGCGGGCCCCGCCGAGGGAGCCGCGGGCCGTCTCCGCGAGCCCCGGGCGGTCCCGCACCTCGGTCACGAGAGCCGTCCCACGAGGTCGGCGACCTCCCGGACGAACGCGTCGCCGCGGTGGGCGTAGGAGCTGAACTGGTCCATCGAGGCGGACGCCGGGGCCATCAGCACCGTGTCGCCCTGCTGGGCGACCTCGTGGGCGAGCCGGACGGCCTCGCCCATCACGGCGTCGCCCGCCCCGGCGCCGGGCCGCTCAGCCGTGCGCAGGACGGGGACCTGCGGGGCGTGGGCGGCGAGCGCGGCGAGCAGCGAGTCGTTGTCCGTGCCGATGAGCACCACGGTGCGCAGCCGCCCGGCGTGCCGGGCGACGAGCCGGTCGTAGGAGACGCCCTTGGACAGGCCGCCGGCGATCCACACCACGGAGTCGAACGCGGACAGCGCGGCGTCGGCCGCGTGCGGGTTGGTGGCCTTGGAGTCGTTGATCCACAGCACGCCGTGGGTCGTGGCGACGGCCTGGATCCGGTGGTCGCCGGGCTCCCAGTCGCGCAGCCCGTCCCGCACGGCCTCCGGCGGCGCGCCGGCCGCCCGGGCCAGCGCCGCGGCGGCCAGGGCGTTGGCCACGCCGTGGGGCGTGGGGAGGGGGCCGGTGTCGGTGATCGAGGCGAGCTCGAGGGCGGAGCCGCGGCGGTCGTCGAGGAAGGCCCGGTCCACGAGCAGGTCCTCCACGACGCCGAGCATGCTGACGTCGGGGGTCTCGAGGGTGAAGCCCACCGCGCGGCAGCCCTCCACGACGTCGGCCTCCTCGACCATGCGCACGGTCTCGGCCTGCTGGGCGTTGTAGACGCAGGCCACCCGGGTGTGCTCGTAGATCCGGGACTTGTCCGCCACGTAGTTGTCGTAGCCGCCGTGCCAGTCCACGTGGTCCTCGGCCACGTTGAGCACCACGGAGGCCAGCGGCGACATCGAGGACGTCCAGTGCAGCTGGAAGCTGGAGAGCTCCACGGCCAGGACGTCGTGCTCGACCGGCTCGCGCAGCGCGTCCAGGATCGGGGTGCCCACGTTGCCGACGGCGGCCGCGGTGAGCCCGGCGGCCCGCAGCATCGCCGCGGTCATCCCGACCGTGGTGGTCTTGCCGTTCGTGCCGGTGATGCAGACCCACTCGGCGGTCCTGCGCCCGGCGCGCTCGCGGACCCGCCAGGCGAGCTCCACGTCGCCCCAGATCTGGATGCCCTCGGCGGCCGCGGCGGCGAGCAGGGGGTGGTCGGGCCGCAGCCCCGGGGAGGTGACGACCAGGTCGGGGCGGGCGCCCTCGACGTCGGGCACGGCCTCCTGGTGGCTCTCCCCCAGCAGGACCTCGGCGGCGCCCACGATGCGCAGGGTGTCGGCCTTCGCCCGGGTCCCGGGGGTGTCCGCCCCGTCGACGACGACGACGCGGGCGCCGAGCTCGATCAGGGTGTCCGCGGCGGCGAAGCCCGAGACGCCGATCCCGGCCACGACCACGCGCAGCCCGGCCCAGTCCGCGTCCCAGCTGGTGAGCCCGGCGAGCCGGGGGCGGTCCAGGACGGGGTTGTCGTTGCTCGCGTGGATCATTGGATCATTCCTCCGTGGGAGAGCAGCCAGTCGCCGTAGAAGACGCCGAGCGCGGCCGCGACGAACAGCCCGGCGATGATCCAGAAGCGGACCACGATGGTCACCTCGTTCCAGCCCTTGAGCTCGAAGTGGTGCTGCAGCGGCGCCATCTTGAAGATGCGCTTGCCGCCGGAGAGCTTGAAGTAGCCGACCTGCAGGATGACGGAGACCGTGATCACCACGAACAGCCCGGCGATGAGCACGAGCAGCAGCTCGGTGCGGGTGAGCACCGCGAACGCGGCGAGCGCGCCGCCGAGGCCGAGGGAGCCCGTGTCGCCCATGAAGATCTTCGCCGGGGAGGTGTTCCACCACAGGAACCCCACGAGGGCCCCGACCAGGGCGGCGGCGGTGAGGGCGAGGTCGGCGGCGTCGCGCACCTCGTAGCAGACCCCCTGGGCCACGGACCCGCAGAGGTGGGTGTTCTGCCACATGGCGATCAGCAGGTAGCCGCTGAACACGAGGATGGACGCTCCGGTGGCGAGGCCGTCGAGGCCGTCGGTGAGGTTGACGGCGTTGGTGGTGGCGGTGGCGATCAGGTTCACCCAGATCACGAACAGCACGGCGCCCACCACCGTGCCCGCGAACGCGAGGTCGAGGGAGGTGTCCCGGGTCACGGAGATCGCGGAGGACGCCGGGGTGGCGCCCTGCGGACCGGGCACGAGCAGCACGAGCAGCGCGAACGCGGAGCCGATGAGGCCCTGCAGGACGATCTTCCCCACGGGGCTGAGCCCGAGGTTCTGCTTCTTGGCGATCTTCTTGTAGTCGTCGATGAAGCCGACGAAGCCCATGCCCAGCATCAGCAGCAGTGCGGAGAGCCCGGAGAGGGTGACGCCGCCGTAGGCCGGCCACACGAGCCCGGAGATCAGGTGGGTCAGCCCGTAGGCGAGCACCACGGAGCCGAGGATCGCGACCCCGCCCATGGTGGGCGTCCCGCGCTTGGTGTGGTGGCTCGTGGGCCCGTCGTCCCGGATGAACTGGCCGTAGCCGCGCCGGGCGAGGAACTTGATGAAGGCCGGGGTGCCGAAGAGGGACAGCACCAGCGCGAAGCAGGCCGCCATGAGGATCTGGATCATGCCGGCTCGTTCCCCTCCGCGGGCGTTCCCGGGGCGGTGGGCCTCCCGCTCGGGTCGAGGGAGGCGTTGACGAAGGGGCCGGCCGAGAGCCAGTGGTCGCCGCGCGCCGGGGCGTCGTTGCCGGGGGCGGGCCCGCCGGCGCCGCTGCCCGCGCCGGCCGCCACCCGGTCCCCCAGGATCCGCAGTCCGGCGGCGTTGGAGGACTTGAAGAGCACGACGTCACCGGGTGCGAGCTCCTCGCGCAGGATCTCCTCGGCGTCCTCCGGGGTGGCCGCCCAGGTCGCCTCGTTGCCCCACGAGCCCTCGAGCTGGGCGGCGTCGTACACGGGGCGGGCGAGGTCGCCGACGGCGATCAGCTTGGAGATGTTCAGCCGCACGACCATCCGGCCCAGGGCGTCGTGCTCCTCCACGGTGCTGTCGCCGAGCTCCAGCATGCCGCCGAGCACCGCCCAGGTGCGCCGGGGTGCCGAGCCGCCGGAGCCGCGGCCCAGCTGGGCCAGGGTCTGCAGCGCGGCGCGCATCGACTGGGGGTTGGCGTTGTAGGCGTCGTTGATCACCGTCACCCCGTCGGCCCGCTCGGTGCGCTCCATCCGCCACCGGCTCGCGGCGCCCTGGGCGTTGAGCGAGGCCGCGATCCGCTCCGGGGCCACCCCGGCCACGAAGGCGGCGGAGGCCGCCGCGAGCAGGTTGGTGACGTGGTGCTCCCCGATGAGCCGGGAGACGATCCGGTGCTCGGAGCCGTCCGGGAAGTGCAGGCGGAACTCCGGGCTGCCCCCGGGTCCGAGCCGGACCTCGGAGGCGTGCACCCGGGCGGCCGGGACCTCGGGCAGCACGTTCGCCGGGGACTCCCCGAAGAACAGCACGGGCGCGGCGGTGCGGCGGTGCATCTGGCGGACCAGGACGTCGTCGTCGTTGAGGACCGCCACGCCGTCGGCGCGCAGGGACTCGACGAGCTCGCCCTTGGCGCGGGCGATGTTGGCGACGCCGCCGAACTCGCCGGCGTGGGCGGAGCCGACGCACAGGACCACCCCGACGTCGGGGCGGACCATCCGGCACAGGTAGTCGATGTTGCCGATCTTCGTGGCGCCCATCTCGATGATGAGGAACCGGGTGTCCGGCTCGGCCTCGAACACGGTCAGCGGCACGCCGACCTCCCCGTTGTACGACCCGCGGGGCGCGACCGTGGGACCCTCCGCGGAGAAGATGCCCCGCAGGAGGTCCTTGGTGGTGGTCTTGCCGACGGAGCCGGTGACGGCGATGACCTTCACCTCGTGGTCGGCGCGCAGCTGGGCCACGACCCAGGAGGCGAGCCGGCCCATCGCCTCGACCACGTCGGGGACCAGCACGGCCGGGTAGGCGACGCCCGCGGCGTCGGGCACCTCGCGCTCGACGAGGGCGAGCACGGCACCGGCGGCGAAGGCGGCGCCCACGTACTCGTGGCCGTCGGTGACCTCGCCCGGCTTGGCGACGAACAGGGTCCCGGGACGGGCCTCCCGGGAGTCGGTGGCGACGTGCTGGACGGCGGGCGCCTCGGCGGCGGCGCCGACGGGGCGGCCCCCCGTGATCTGCGCGAGCTGTGCGGCGGTGAGTGCGATCATCGGTTCTCCCAACGGTCCTGCTGCCCGTCGGCCAGCGCGGCCCGCAGCTCTTCCCTGTCGTCCAGCGGGTGGTCCACGCCCCGGATCTCCTGGACCGTCTCGTGCCCGCGGCCGGCCACGAGGACCGAGTCGTCGGGTCCGGCCATGGCCACCGCGGCGCGGATGGCCACGGCGCGGGGCTCGAGCACGAGCACCTCCTGGGCCCTGGCCCCGGCGTCGCGGGCCGCGAACGCTCCCGCGGCGACCTCGGCGCGGATCTGCCCGAGGTCCTCGTCGTGCGGGTCGTCGTCCGTGACGATCACGACGTCGGCGTGCCGGGCGGCGATCTCGCCCATGACGGGGCGCTTGGACCGGTCCCGTTCGCCCGTGGCCCCGAAGACCACGATGACGCGGCCGTCCTCGTCGGGGGGCTCGACGGCGGCGAGTGCGCGGCGCAGGGCGTCCGGGTTGTGCGCGAAGTCGACGACGGCGGTCGGCTGCGTGCCGACGAGCTGCATCCGCCCGGGCACGTCCGTGGTGAGGGGGTCCGCCTCGTCGAGCACGCGCTGCACGTCGGCGGCGTCGACCCCGGAGGCCACGACCATGACCACGGCGAGCGCGGCGTTGGCCACGTTGAAGTCGCCCGGCAGGCCCGTGGACACGCGCAGCGTCCGGCCGTCCCGGTGCCGCAGCGTGAAGGAGTGGCCGATCCCGCGGCGGGTCAGGGTGCTCAGGGTCCAGTCCGCGCCGGTCCGGTCCGCTCCGGCGTCCCGGTCCCCCGGCACACCGCCGCGCAGGGCGATGGTGTCCACCAGCTCCGGGCCGAGCTGCTCCCGGGCGTGCTCGGCCATCCGCAGGCCCCAGACGTCGTCCTCGTCCTGGACCACCACCACGGCCCTGCGGGTCCGCTCCGGGGTGAGCAGCTGGGCCTTCACCGCGAAGTACTCGTCCATCGAGCCGTGCAGGTCGAGGTGGTCCTGGGTCAGGTTGGTGAACCCGGCGACGTCGAAGCGGACCCCGTCCACCCGGTGGAACTGCAGGGCGTGGGAGGAGACCTCCATGGACGCCGCCGTGATGCCGCGCTCGCGCATGAGCGCGAGCAGCGCGTGCACGTGCGGGGCCTCCGGGGTGGTGAGCCGGGAGGGGATCGACTCGTCGCCGGCGAGGATCTCGATCGTCCCGATCAGACCCGTGCGGTGGCCGAGCGCCCGGAGCACCGAGTTGGTGAAGTAGGTCGTGGTCGTCTTGCCGTTGGTGCCGGTCACCGCGAACAGGGCCGGGGCGGTCCCGTCCTCCGGCCGGGAGCCGTAGACGCGCGCGGCGATCGCGCCCACGGACCGGCGCGGGTCCGGGGCCTCGACCACGGGCAGCCGGATGCCGGCGTCCCGCAGGATCCCGGCGCCCTCGGCGTCGGTGAGCACCGCGGCGGCGCCCGAGCGCTCGGCGGCCGCGGCGAACCGGGCGCCGTGGGTGCGGGCCCCGGGCAGGGCCGCGTAGAGGTCGCCGGGACGCAGCTGCCGGGAGTCCAGGGAGATGCCGGTGACCTCCACGGCGCGGGACGGGGCGGTGCCGCCGGAGAGCCGGGCGGTCTCCGCGAGGCTCAGCGGCCGGGGCCGGGCGGGGCGCATCGTCTGCGCGTCGTGTCCCTGCTGGGCTGTCGCGTCCATCAACGTCCTTCGTGGTCTGGGTCGGCGGGTGGGTGGTCCGCCGGGTGCGGGGGGTGCGGACCCGGGGGTGGCCGGGCACGGCGATATGGAAGTCTAGTCGCCCTCGTCGGCCCGCCGGGACGCGGCCGGGGCGGGAGCACCGGCCGCGGCGGCCGCGGGTTCGGCTTCGGCGCCGGGCTCCGCGCCGGGCTCGGCGGCGCCGTCCTCCGGCGTCTCGGCGGCGCCGTCCTCCGGTGCCTCGACGCCCGGTGGGGTGTCCACCGGCGCCGTCTCCTCGGCCTCGTCCTCCTCCGGGTCGTCCGTGCGCAGCGGGATCTCCACGGGCTCGGTCGTCGAGGGCGGGACGTCGTAGTGGCGCAGCACCTGCCCCATGATCTTGCTGAAGGTGGGGGTGGTGCCGATCGAGCGGACGTCGCCCTGGGGCCGCTGGAGCGTGACCGCCACGAGGTACTGGGGGTCCTCGACGGGGGCGACGCCCACGAAGGAGGTGGTGTAGCCGTCGTAGCCGCCCTCGGGGCTCGGCGCCTCCGCGGTGCCGGTCTTGCCGCCCACGCGGTAGCCCTCCACGGCCGCCTCCTTGGCGCCGCCCTGGGTGACGGTGACCTCCATCATGTCGAGCACCTGCTCCGCCGTCTCCTCGGAGACGACCCGTTCGCCCTCGGGCCGCTCGACCGGGGTGCTGGTGCCGTCGGGGTCGATCACGGACTCGACCACCCGCGGCTCCACCTGGACCCCGCCGTTGCCGATCGCCTGGAAGATCGTGGCGGTGCGCAGCGGGGTCTGGGCGACGCCCTGGCCGAAGAGCACCGTGTACTGCTGGCGCACGTCCCACTGGTCCGCGCTCGTGAGGATGCCGGGCGACTCCCCCGGCAGCTCGATCCCCGTGGTCTCGCCGACGCCGAAGCGCTGCATCCACTCGTGGCGCTGCTCCGGGGTGAGCTTGCCCCCGACCAGGACGGTGCCCGTGTTCATCGAGTCGGCGATGATCCCGGCGAACGTGCGCTGCTGCTCGCCGTGGTCGAAGGCGTCGGTGATCTTCTGCCCCTCGATCTCCAGGAACGGGGGCACGGTGATCTCGGTGCGCGGCGTCACCACGCCCTCCTCCACGGCGGCCGCCGCCGTGAGGATCTTCTGGGTGGAGCCCGGCTCCACGGCGTTCTGCACGGAGCGCACGCCGAGGTCCTCGGGGGCCGCGGAGCCGATGTCGTTGGGGTCCACCGTCGAGGAGTCGGCGAGCGCGAGCACCGCGCCGTCCTCGATCCGCATCACCACGGCCGTGCCCCACTCGGCGTCGAGCTCCTCGGCGCGCTCCATGACGGCCTGCTGGGCGAAGAACTGGACGTCGCTGTCGATCGACAGCTGCACCGAGGAGCCGTCCTCCACCGGGCTCTCCTCCTGCGGGGCCACCGGGATCCGCACGCCGTCGGCGCTGATCTCGAAGGTCCGGCTCCCGTCCGTGCCGCGCAGCAGCTCGTCCTGGGTCTGCTCGATCCCGCCGAGCGCCTCGTCGTCCCCGCCCATGAAGCCGACCACGCTGCCGGCCACCGGCCCGTTGGGGTAGATGCGGTCGGAGGACGGCTGCCCGTACACGTAGGGCAGGCCGAGCTCGCGCACGGTGTTCCACTGCTCGGGCGTGACCCCGCGGGCCACGTACTCGAACTGCTTGTCGCCGTCCAGGGCGTCCTTGACCTCGGCGTCCTCGAGCTCGAGGGCGTCGGCGAGCTGGTAGACCGCCTGCGTGGGGGTCACGGTCTCCGTGGTGCCGTCGGCCAGGGGGCGCGCGAACTCGCGCACCAGGGACTGGTCGACCGTGACGTCGTAGCGCTGAAGCGTGCGGGCGAGGACGTTGCCGTGCGTGTCCCGGATCTCCCCGCGCAGCGCGGGCACGACCTCGGTGCGGGACCGTTCCCCCGCGGCGGCCTCGGCCCGGCCCGCGGCGTCGAAGCCCTGCACCCACACGAGCCGGAGCCCGAGGACCACCAGCAGGCCGAGCACGAGGACGACGCCGATGTGGCTGCGGCCGATGCCTCGGGCGCCGGGGGCGTCACCGGTGGACGTCGAGCGTGCGCGTGCCACGTGTCTGCCTCGTTCCTGGTTGCGACTGGGGGATGTCCGGGGAGCTGCTGCCGGCGGGTGCGGGGGCCGGTGCCCCCGTCACTCCCCGGGCGTGCGCTGCGGCGGCGCCGGGAGGGAACCGCCCTCCGCCTCCGGACCGCCGGCCGGTGCGGCGTCCTCGCGGGCCCGCCGCTCGGCGTCCTCGCGCTCCTGCTCCGCCTTCTCCTGCTCGCGGTCCTCGGCGCGCTCGGCCGCGCGGTCCGCGGCCTCCGAGCCGGTCTGGTGGGCGTGCTCGACCAGGATCTCGTGGTTCTCCTGCGGCTGCGCGGGCAGCGGGTCGCCCTCGACGGTCCCGTCCGTGAGGTCGACCGTGCCCGAGTCCCGGGCGGGGACCATGCCGAGGTCCGTCGCCATCACCGCGAGGTTCTGCGGGGCGTTGTAGAACTCGAGGTCCTGGGTGAGCGCCTCGTTCTGCTGGCTGAGCGCCTGCTCCTGGGCCCGCAGCTCCACGAGCCGGTACTGGCCGCCGGAGATCTGGATGTTCAGGACCAGGATGGAGGCCAGCGCCACCACGAGGGCCACGAGGCTGAGCACCACGGTGGAGAACCGCTGCCGCCGTGCCCGCCCCGGGACCACGGACAACGGGGCCCTGCTGGACCCGGACGACTCCTCCGGGTGCGGAGCGGGACTGCTCAGCTGCCGGGCGGAGCTGCCCTCCACCGGCGGGCGCTGCCCGCGCCGCCCGGCCCAGGCACCGACGCCCGTGCGCGCGGCGGCCGTCCGTGCGGGGCGTCGCTGGAGTCCGGTTCCGCTCATGCCGTGTACCTCTGCGCGTTCTGTGCTGTGGGGGGAGTGTTCTCTCTGATCCGCTCCACCGCGCGCAGTCGCGCGGAGGCCGCCCGGGGGTTCTCGTCGATCTCCCGGGGGGTCGGGGTCTCCGTCCCGCGGGTCAGCACCCGCAGGGTGGGCTTGTGCTGGTCCAGCTCCACGGGGAAGCCCTTCGGCGCCGTGGACGTGGCGCCGCGGGCGAAGGCCTGCTTGACGATCCGGTCCTCGAGGGAGTGGTAGCTCATGGCCACGACGCGCCCGCCGACGGGCACGGCGTCCAGCGCGGCCGGGACCGCCCGGCGCAGGACGTCGAGCTCCTCGTTGACCTCGATCCGCAGCGCCTGGAACGTCTGCTTCGCCGGGTGCCCCTTGCGGTGCTGGGCCGCCTGGGGCACGGCGCCCCGGACGACCTCGACGAGCTCTCCCGTGGTGCGCAGCGGGGTCCTGGCCCGCTGCTCCACGATCGCGCGGGCGATGCGGCCGGCGAAGCGCTCCTCGCCCCAGTCCCGCAGGATCCGGCGCAGGTCCGCCTCGCTGTAGTCGTTGACCACGTCCTGGGCCGTGACCGTCGCCGTGGCGTCCATCCGCATGTCCAGGGGCGCGTCGTAGGAGTAGGCGAAGCCGCGCTCGCGCTCGTCGAGCTGCAGGGACGAGACCCCGAGGTCGAACAGCACCGCGTCCGCGTGGTCGAACCCGTGCCGGCCGAGGGCCTCCGGGATCCGGTCGTACGTCGTGTGCACGGGGTGGAAGCGGTCTCCGAACGGGGCCAGCCGGGCCCCGGCCAGCGCGTGCGCCTGGGGGTCCCGGTCGATGGCCACCAGCTGCAGGCCGGGGAAGCGCCGCAGCAGCGCCTCGGAGTGACCGCCCATGCCCATCGTCGCGTCGACCGCCACGGCGCTGTCCTCGCCGAGCGCGGGAGCCATCAGGTCGAGGCACCGCTCGAGCAGCACGGGGACGTGGAGCTGCTCGGCTGGGCGTTGCGCCATGGGCCCTCTCTTCGGCGGTCGACGGTGGTGCGGTCTGCGGTGTCCGGCGCCGGGTCGACGCCGTGGTGCGGCGGCGGGCCTTCCAGGATCAGAACCCCATCCGCTGGCCGTCCCTCGAATCCGGCCTGGCTCAGGGGAAGGTGAGTCAGGACGGTGACGGCTGTGCGGCTGGAGATCTCATCCGGGAAGCGGCTCCGCGTGCTCCGCGGGTGGTCTCGGCGGCCCTGCGCTCAGAAGAGCCCGGGCACCACTTCCTCCTCGGTCTCGGAGAAGACGGCCTCCTTCTCGTTCAGGTACTCGTTCCAGGCCTGGGCGTCCCAGATCTCCGCCCGGGTGCCCGCGCCGATGACGGCGAGCTCCCGGTCCAGCCCGGCGTAGTCCCGCAACGGCGGCGGTATGGTGACTCGGCCCTGCTTGTCCGGGACCTCGTCCGAGGCGCCCGAGAGAAAGACCCGGATGTAGTCCCGGGCCTGCTTCGAGGACAGCGGCGCCGCCCTCAGCTGCTCGTGGACCCGTTCGAACTCACGGACGCTGAACACGTAGAGGCACCGCTCCTGACCACGGGTCAGGACGAGTCCCTCCGCCAGCTCCTCCCGGTACTTCGCCGGCAGGATCAGGCGGCCCTTCTCGTCGAGACGGGGTGAGTACGTTCCGAGAAACATGCTCACCGCCTCTCCAGCCCGAGAGTTCTCCCAGATCCATCTCTTCGCCCCACTTTACTCCACTTCACTCCCCGGTCAACGAACGCGGGGCCCGGGCCCCGCGGCGTGGCGCGGCGCCCGGGGCCCGCGGCGGGCGTCGCCCCAGGTGGGCGCGGGTGGAGGGCTGTGGTGGGCCGCGCGGGGCGGCGCGGCGGGGGCGGTCCGGCGCCGGCGGGGAGCGTCGCGGCGGGCCGCGGACGGACCGTGCTGGAGCGCGGTGGAGGACGCCGTGGCGAACGGCGGGGAGGACAGTGGAGGACGGCGGGCGGGCCGTTCCCCGGGCACCAAAAAGCTCCCCGGTGGCGCACCGGGGAGCTGTCGCAGGCCGCGCTTCCGGGCGCGGGGCGGTGGTGGGAGGTGGAGGGATCGGGCGGAGCGGTCCGCCGTGGCGGAACCATACGGACGGCGTTCCACGGACGGCTCCGCGAGCCGGTGGAGCCGGTCCGGGCCGGTCAGGAGGACGGGCCCCCGGAGTTGCGCTGGTCCCAGCGCTGCTCGAGGTTCTGCAGGAAGGGGGACGAACGGCGCGGCGGGCCGCCCTTGCCTGCCTCGCCGCCGGGGCCGGGCTTGCCGGAGCGCATCGTGGCGACGTAGACACCGGCGCCCATCACGACGAAGCCCAGGACCCCGACCAGGATGGAGTCGATGACCACCCCGCCCAGGAGGACGAGCAGGCCGACGACGGCGATCACGATCCCGAGGACGATGTTGCGGGTGGAGGCACCCCTGACGGCACGGGAGCCCATGCTCGTCACGAACCTCGGGTCGTCCGCGTGGAGCTGCTTCTCCAGCTGGGCCAGGAGCTGTTGCTCGTGCTCGGACAGTGGCACGGTAGGCCTCCTCATCCTTCGGGTGCGGATTCCCCGGCTGTTCCGGCGCCGCCTGTTACCAGGATAGACCGTCGGGTGCGGATTTGGCACCGCGCACACGGCTGTCAACAGCCTCCGAATTGGCTTGCTGATTCCGTGGTGCGGGCGACAGGAGGCGGGCCGGTCCCAGGCGCTCGGCGCCGAAGCGGGCGTGCACCCGGTCCATGGCCTGCTCGGCGGCCCCCCACTCCTCCTCGCGGCCGTCCAGGCTCAGCTGCAGGGCGTCCGTGGCGGGCTCCAGCCCCTCGGCCCGGACGCCGATGAGCCGGACCGCCTGCGGCCGGCTCCCGAGCTCGCCGAGCAGGCCCGTGCCGTGCTCGAACAGGTCGTGGGCGGAGGTGAAGGGGTGCTGCAGCGTCCGCGAGCGGGTGATGGTCGTGAAGTCCGCCCAGCGCACCTTGAGCCCCACCCGGCGGGCGCGCAGCCCCTGACGGCGCAGCCGTGAGGCGGTCCGGTGGCTCAGCCGCAGCAGGGCCTCGTGCAGCACCCGGTCGTCGGCGACGTCACGGGGGAAGGTCTCCTCCGCGCCCACGCTCTTCTCCTCGCGGACCGGCTCGACCGGACGGGGGTCGCGCCCGTTGGCGAGCTCGTGCAGGTGGTGGCCGGCGGCCCGGCCCACCAGGCGCGCCAGCATCGGGACCGGGGCGGCCGCGAGGTCCCCGACGCTGCGCAGCCCCGCGCCGGTGAGCACCTCGGCCGTGCGCCCGCCGACGCCCCAGAGGGCCGAGACCGGCAGCTCCGCCAGGAACGCGACGGTGTCCTCGGGCTGGACGAGCAGGAGACCGTCCGGCTTGGAGCGGGTGGAGGCGATCTTCGCGACGGTCTTGTTGGCCCCGATCCCCACGGAGGCGGTGAGCCCCAGCTCGGCCCGCACCCGGGCGCGCAGGGCGCGGGCGATGCCCACCGGCGGGCCGAGCCGCCGGACGGCTCCGGCGACGTCCAGGAAGGCCTCGTCCACGCTGATCTGCTCCACCCGGTCGGTGATCTCCCAGAACATCGCCATGACCCGCCGGGAGTAGGTCTCGTAGGCGTCGCGGTGGGGTTCGAGCAGCACGGCCCGGGGGCACATGGCCCGGGCCCTCGCCAGGGGCATGCCGGAGCGGACGCCGAACTCCCTGGCCTCGTAGGAGGCGGAGAGCACGACGGAGCGGTGGCCGGCCCCCGCCACGATGACCGGCCGGCCCCGCAGCCGGGGGGCGGCGAGCAGCTCCACGCCGACGTAGAACATGTCCATGTCGACGTGCAGCACGGCGCACGAGCGCCAGCGGTCCAGCCGGTCCTTCGGCGTCTCGTCCACCGCGTCCTCCTCCCGGGTCCGGCACAGCATAGCCCTCGGCGCGGACATCGCCGCCGCCGTGCGGGCGCCCTTCCGGGCACGGGGTCCCGGGCCCGTCCGCCGGGCCTTCGATAGGCTGGGCCGGACATCCCGGAGGCCCGTCAGCGGCCGTCCGCCGCCGTTCCGAGACCGAGGTCGAGCCACCCATGACGTGCCCGCCGCTCCCGCACCACCCCGACGTGTCCTCCGGCACCGCGCCGCAGGCCGGGCCCGAGGACGCCTTCCGCGCCGAGGACGAGCAGTTCACGGCCCGGCTGCACGCGGAGCTGGACGAGTTCTTCGGGCGGCAGCGGGCGGTCCTGGGCGGGATCTCGGCGGAGGCCCTCCCGCTGCTGGAGGCCGTGGCCGCGCTCTCCGCCGGCGGCAAGCGGCTGCGCGCGCGGCTGTGCTACTGGGGCTGGCGAGCGGCGGGCGGCGATCCGGAGGACCCGGCCGTGGTGCGGGCCGGTGCCGCGCTGGAGCTCTTCCAGTCCGCCGCGCTCATCCACGACGACGTCATCGACCGCTCCGACACCCGCCGGGGAGCTCCCAGCGTGCACCGGCGGTTCGAGTCCGCGCACGCGGACCGGGGCTGGGCCCTGGACGGCGCCGCCTTCGGCGTGGCCGCCGCGATCCTCTCGGGGGACCTGTGCCTGTCCTGGAGCGAGCAGCTGTTCGCCGCGGCCACCACCACGGCGCACGGCGGCCGGCGCGCCCGGGCCGTCTTCGACCTCATGCGCACGGAGGTGATGGCCGGGCAGTACCTGGACGTGCAGGGCGAGGTCGCCGGCGGGGGCCAGGACCGCGCCGGCGCGGTGCAGCGGGCCCTGGACGTCATCCGGTACAAGTCGGCGAAGTACTCGGTGGAGCACCCGGTGGTGCTCGGCGCCGCCCTGGCCGGGGCACCGGAGGCGGTGCTGGAGCGCTGCTCCGCCTTCGCTCTGCCCCTCGGCGAGGCGTTCCAGCTCCGCGACGACGTCCTGGGCGTGTTCGGCGACCCGGCGGCCACGGGCAAGCCCGCCGGCGACGACCTGCGCGAGGGCAAGCGGACGGTGCTCGTGGGCTACGTGCGCACGCGCGGCAGCGAGGCGCAGGTCGCGCGGCTCGAGGCGGCCCTGGGCCGGCCGGACCTCACGGAGGAGGACGTCGCGGAGCTGCGTGCGCTGATCACGGCGTGCGGCGCCCTGGGCTCCACGGAGGCGCTCATCGACGGGCTCAGCCGCGAGGCGTTCGCGGCGCTGGACCGGCTCGGGGCCGGCACCGTGCCCATGGCCGCGCTGCGCGCTCTCGCGACGGCCGCGGTCCGGCGCTCGTCCTGAGCCCCGCGCGACGGCCCACCGGCGGGCACGGCGCACCGGTCAGGGGCGGGTCACCAGGCGAGGGCCTGCGCGCGGCGGCGGATCTCCGTCTTGCGCCCGTCCCGCAGCGCGTCCACGGGGCGGCCCGGCAGGGACTCGTCCTCGGTGAACAGCCACGCGATCGCCTCGACGTCGGTGAAGCCGGAGTCCCGCAGGACCGCCACCGTGCCCTTCAGCGAGTCGACCACGGCGCCGTCCAGCAGGAACGCGGCCGGCACCCGGCGGATGCCGTCGTGCGGATTGCGGACGGCGAGCAGCGTCCCGTCGTCGACGAGACCGTGGACGCGGGTGACCACGAGGCCGAGCTGCTCGGCGACGTCGGGCAGGGGCAACCACTCCTGGACGAGGCCGTCCAGGCGGTCGAACTCCTCGGTGCTGATTCCGGATGTGTTCTTCACGCCCCCAGAGTGCCACGTCCGCCGGTGCCCGTGCCACGCGGGCCCGCCACGGTATGCTCGACCCGCGGAGCCGGCTGAGACCTCCGCACCTTCCCCGATCAGCGTCAGAGAGCCCCTTCATGCCGTTTCCCCCCGACAGCGACACGACCGACCCGAACGACGCACCGCGCTGCAGCACCACCGAGTCCCCCGCCGAGTCCACCGGCGGGTCCTCCGGCGCGCAGGACGACCGCTCCCCCGGCTGGGCCCGCCGCGCCCGCACGGGCTCGGCGGTCACCGCCGTCGCCGCCCTGGCCGCCCTGGGCGGGGGGACCGTGGCCCACGCCGCCCCCGCGCAGACGGCCCAGGTGGCCGCGGCGCCCCTGCTCGCGGAGCAGTCGACGACGAAGACCCCGGTGCACACCGTGTCCCCCGGGGACTCCCTGTGGGCGGTCGCCCAGCGCCACGGCGTCGCGGTGGACGAGCTCATGCGGTGGAACGACCTCTCGGGCGCGGCGCTGCTGATGCCCGGGCAGAAGCTGCGCCTCTCCGACGGCGCGCCCGCCGCCGCCGGGCCCCCGGAGAAGGCCGCCCCGCCGGCGGAGGATCCGCCCCGCACGCACCACGTGGTCCGCTCCGGGGACTCCCTGTGGAGCATCTCCCAGGAGCGCGGGGTGTCGGTCCAGGAGCTCCTCGAGGACAACGACCTGACGGTGAACTCCCTGCTGCGCCCGGGACAGCGGCTGTCGGTCGCCGCGCCGGCCCCGGCCGCCGTGCGGACCGCCGCGGCCCCGGAGCCGGCCGGGGCACCGCGCCCGGAGCGGGAGCGCGCCGTCGGCGACACGTTCCTGGGCCGCACCTACGAGGGCGGCGTGGTGGACTCCGCCAACCGCCACCACGAGCAGCTCGCCTCCCGCCCGGCGCCCTCCCGGGAGGAGATGCGCGGACTGGTCCACGACACCGCCGTCCGGATGGGCGTGGACCCGGCTCTCGCCCTGGCGCACGCCTACCAGGAGTCGGGCTTCGACCACCGGGCCGTCTCCCCCGCGGACGCCGTGGGCGCCATGCAGGTCATCCCGGCCGCCGGGGACTGGGCCTCGGGCCTCGTGGGCCGGGAGCTCGACCTGCTCGACCCGCAGGACAACGTCACCGCCGGCGTGGCCATCATCCGGCAGCTGGGCCGCGCCGCCCCCAGCACCGACGTGGCCATCGCCGCGTACTACCAGGGCCTGCACGGGGTGAAGAAGTACGGGATGTACGACGACACGAAGCAGTACGTCAAGAACGTCAAGTCCCACCGCAAGCGGTTCGGTCCGTGACCTCCGACCCAGCCGGCGCACAGCGCCCCGCCCTAGGCTGAGCCCGTGCAGCACGCGCTCCCCGACCACCTGACCGGGACCCTCCTCGAGGGCCGCTACGAGCTGGGTCCGCGCATCGCCCGGGGCGGCACCGCCACCGTGTACCGGGCGGTGGACACCCGCCTGCAGCGCGTCGTGGCGGTCAAGCTCATGCACGCCCACCTCGCGGAGGACCCGGCGGCCGCGGACCGGTTCGTGCGGGAGGCCCGGGCCGCGGCACGGCTCTCCCACCCCCACGTCGTCTCCGTGCTCGACCAGGGGCACGCCCCGGACGGGGTGCCCTACCTGGTGATGGAGCACGTGGCGGGCTCGACGCTGCGGGACCTCCTGCGCCGGCGCGGAGCCCTCCCCCCGGGCGAGGCACTGGCGCTGCTGGAGCCGGTCCTCGACGGGCTCGCGGCGGCCCACCGGGCCGGTCTGGTGCACCGTGACGTGAAGCCGGAGAACGTGCTGATCGACGGCACGGGCCGGGTGACGGTCGCGGACTTCGGGCTCACGCGCGCCGTGGACCAGCACACGGCGACCGGAACGGTGCTGGGCACGGTGGGCTACGCCTCGCCGGAGCTCGTGACCGGGCAGCGGGTGGACACCCGGGCGGACGTGTACTCGGCCGGGATCGTGCTCTTCGAGCTCCTGGCCGGCCGCCGGCCCTTCGAGGGCGCCCCGCTGGCCGTGGCCCGCGCCCACGCGGAGGGCGCCGTCCCGGACCTGCGCGCCCTGGACCCCGGTCTCCCGGCGGGCCCGGCGCGGCTCGTCGCCCGCGCCACGGCCCGGGACCCGGGGCAGCGCCCGGCGGACGCCGGCAGGTTCCTCGAGGAGCTGCGGGCGGTCCGGGCGGGGCTGCGGCCCGACGAGCTCGCCCGGCGCCCCGCACTAGGTGCCGGGCCCGTCCCGGGCAGCGGCTCCCCGGCCGCACCGGCCCCGGGGCAGCGGGCCGCGTCCGCCCCGGCCGGCGGGAGCACGGCGGTGCTGGGCCCCGGCGACGGGACCACCACCGTGCTGGACCCCGCGGGCGCGCCCACCGAGGCCCTCGGCCCGGCGACCGCGGCCACGGAGGCCCTCGGCCCGGCGGCCTCCCGGGCCCGGCCGGCGGGGACGCCGGGCGCCCCCGCGGCGAGCCCCGGGAGGCCGCCGGGCCCGGGCGGGCCGGCCGCGCCCGCGCGCGGCTCCACCGACCCGTGGCACCCCGAGATCGAGCTGCGCCCCTCCCGCCCCCTGCACGCGGCGGGGACGCTGGCCCTGGTCGCGCTCGCGGTGGCCGCCGCGGCGTTCCTGGGCTGGCTCCTGGGCTCCGGCCCCGGCGGGACCGTGAGCGTGCCGGACGTGCGGGGCGCGGGTCCCGAGCTCGCCGAGCAGTACCTGGCCGGTGCCGGTCTGGACAACGTCGCCGTGCACGAGACCGAGGACCCGGTGGCCCCCTCCGGCACCGTGCTCGGCACCGACCCGCCGGCCGGGTCCACCGTGCGGGCCGCGGAGCAGGTCGTCCTGCTGGTCTCGACCGGCCCCGAGCGCACGACCGCGCCCGACGTCGCCGGGATGACGGAGGAGCAGGCCCGGGCGCGGCTCGAGGACGCCGGGCTGGAGGCCGGCACCCGGACCGCGGTGCCCGACGACGCCGCGCCCGGGACCGTCGTGGGCCAGCACCCCGACGCGGGCACGGTGGTGACCGTGGGCACGGCGGTGGACCTGGCGGTCTCCGGGGGCCCGCGCACCGACACCGCCCCCGGGGTCCTGGGACGGCCCGTGGACGAGGCGGTGCAGGTCCTCGCGGAGGCGGGGTGGACGTCGCGGGTCGAGGAGCGCCTCGGCGCCCCCTTCGGCTACGTGGTGGCCCAGACGACGGACGGGGCCGAGGTCGTCCTGACCGTCCTGTAGCGGACGGCCGGTCCGGCCCCGGCCCCGTCGGCCCGGCCCTGCGCTCAGCGGCGGGAGAGGTAGCCCGCCACGAGGAACGCGATCTCCAGGGACTGCATGTGGTTCAGGCGCGGGTCGCACAGCGACTCGTAGCGGTCCTGGAAGGAGGACTCGTCGACGGGATCGGCGCCGCCGAGGCACTCCGCGACGTCGTCGCCCGTCATCTCCACGTGGATGCCGCCGGGGAACGAGCCGATGGCCTCGTGCACCTCGAAGAAGCCGCGGACCTCGTCCACGACGTCGTCGAAGTTGCGGGTCTTGTAGCCGGACGGCAGGGACACGGTGTTGCCGTGCATGGGGTCGGTGACCCACACGACCTTGGCGCCGGAGCGCTCCACGGCCTCGACGAGCGGGGGCAGCTTCTCCCGGATGTTCTTCGCGCCCATCCGGGTGATGAAGGTCAGCCGCCCGGGCTCGCGCTGCGGATCGAGCTTGTCGATGAGCGCGAGCGCGTCGTCGCCGGTGGTCTTCGGGCCGAGCTTGACGCCGATCGGGTTGCGCAGCCGGGAGAGCAGGTCCACGTGGGCGCCGTCGAGCTCCCGGGTGCGCTCCCCGATCCACAGGAAGTGCCCGGACGTCCCGTACGGGAGGTGGGTGCGGGAGTCGATGCGGCTCAGGGCCCGCTCGTAGTCCAGCAGGAGGGCCTCGTGGCCGGCGTAGAACTCCGTGGTCCGCAGGGCGTCGAAGTCGGCGCCGCACGCGTCCATGAACTTCACGGCGCGGTCGATCTCGCGGGCCAGCGACTCGTACCGGGCGTGGGCCGGGTTCGTGGTGAAGCCCATGTTCCAGGCGTGCACGAGGCGCAGGTCGGCGAACCCGCCCGTGGTGAAGGCGCGGATCAGGTTCAGGGTGGAGGCGGAGGTGTGGTAGCCGCGCACCATCCGCCGCGGGTCGTGGGCCCGGGACTCCTCGGTGAAGTCGAAGCCGTTGACCATCTCGCCGCGGAACGTCGGCAGGGTCGTGCCGTCGCGGGTCTCGTCGTTGGACGAGCGGGGCTTCGAGAACTGCCCGGCCATCCGGCCCATCTTCACGACGGGCATGGACGCGCCGTAGGTGAGCACCACGGCCATCTGCAGGAGCGTCTTGACCCGGGCGCTGATCCGGTCGGCGGTGGCGCCCTCGAAGGTCTCGGCGCAGTCCCCGCCCTGCAGGAAGAACGCCCGGCCGTTGGCGACCTCGGCCAGACGGTCGCGCAGCTTGTCCACCTCCCCCGCGAAGACGAGGGGCGGGACCGCGTTGAGCTCGGCGATCGAGGCGGCGAAGTCGGGGTGGTCGCGCCACGTCGGCTGCTGGTCGGCGGCCAGGCCGCGCCAGTCGTCCAGCCCCGGGTAGTCGGCCGCTGAGGGCACCGGGGAGGCCAGGTTGCGGAGGCTGTCGGGAACGGTGAAGTCGAGCATCATGTCTTCCTATGTCTCGTCCGGGGCGGGGCCGGGCGGGGGATCAGGGGGTGGTGGGCGGCGGGGCGTCCCCGTCCGCGGGCTCGGGACGGTCGCGGTGGGTGATGGAGTCCGCGGTCCGGCGCGCGCTCCGGGCGGCGGTGCGCGCCCTGTCCTTGGCGCTGCCGACGATCTCCGCGGCGGCCTGCCTGGTCTCCTGGCGCTTCTGCTCGGTGAGCCGCTTCTTGTGCTCCGAGGCGTAGACGTCCACGTAGACCTGGCCGGAGAGGGCCTGGATCGCATGCATGATCTCGTCGGTGACCTCGCGCAGCAGGGCGTGCTCGCTCTGCCGGCCCCGGTAGCGGGAGAAGTCGAGCGGCTCGCCGAAGATGGTGGCGACCCGGGCGCTGCGGCGGGGCAGCGGCAGCCTGGTCCCGATCGGCTGCACCTTGTCGGTGCCCACCATGGCGATCGGCACGACCGGGGCGCCCGTCTCGAGCGCGAGCCGGGCCACGCCGATCTTGCCCTTGTACATGCGGCCGTCCGGGGAGCGGGTGCCCTCCGGATATATCCCGAGCAGCTCGCCCTCGAGCAGCTTGCGCCCGCCGTTGCTCAGGGACTTCGCGCTGGCCCGGCCGCCGGTCCGGTCCATAGGGATCTGGTTGATGGCGCGGAAGAACGCCGCCACCGCCCTGCCCTTGACCCCGGGGCTGTCGAAGTACTCCGACTTCGCCAGGAAGAACACCTGCCGGGGCACGGCCACGGGCATGAACACCGAGTCGGAGACCGAGAGGTGGTTGCTCGCCAGGATGGCCGGGCCCTCGGTGGGCACGTGCTCCAGGCCGCGGACCTCGGGCCGGAAGGCGACGTTGATCAGGGGGCCGACGACGTAGCGCTTCAGAAACATGTAGACCATGTGGGTAGAGGACTCCTTCGTGCTGATCGGGATGTCGCGAGGGTCCGTGCCGCTCGGACCGGGTCCGGCCTCCGGTATTCTCTCACGTCCGCGCGGGCGCCGCCGCCGGTGCACCCGCCGACGGCGCCCGGCCCTGACATCATGGAGGCATGACGCCACCCGTCGGAGACCAGCACCTGTCCATCCCCTCCCCGGACGGGGCGCCCGCCGCCGAGCACGTTCCGGGCGCTCCCTTCCGCTTCCCGGCCGACGGCCCCGCGGGCGCGCTCGTGCTGCACGGCTTCACCGGCGTCCCGTTCAGCGTCCGCCCCTGGGGCCGGGCCCTGCACGAGGCGGGGGCCGACGTCGTGGGGCCCCTGCTGCCCGGCCACGGCACGCGCTGGGAGGACCTCGCCGCCGTGCGCTGGGAGCAGTGGCGCGACCACGCCGCCGAGCAGGTGCGGGAGCTGCGGGCCCGGCACGACGTCGTGCTGGTGTGCGGGCTGTCCATGGGCGGGGCGCTCGCCCTGCACCTCGCCGCGACGCTGCCCGTCGACGGGGTCGTGGCCCTGAACCCGGCCCTGTCCCTCGTCAGCCGCACGGCGCGGTTCGCCCCGGCCCTCCACCGCGCGGTGCCCTCCGTGCCGGGCGTGGGGGACGACATCAGCCTCCCCGGGGTCACCGAGCACGCCTATCCGCGCACGCCCGTGGCGGGCGTCGCCGAGCTGGGCCGGTTCATGGCCCGGACCCGGAGGATGCTGCCCGCGGTCACCGCCCCCGTCCTGGTCCTGCGCTCGCAGCACGACCACGTGGTCTCCGACGCCTCGCACCACCACGTGCTGCGCCGGGCGGGCGGGGACGTGGAGCTGGTCCGGCTGGCGGAGAGCTTCCACGTGGCCACCCTGGACCGGGAGGCGGACGTGGTCGCGGCGCGGTCCGTGCGCTTCCTCGACGACCTGCTGGCCGGCCGCAACCCGGTGACCGCGAGACCGCTGCGCCCCGCCGACCGGGAGGTGCGGCGATGAGCGGCGGCCCGGGCGCCCCCGGTGGCGCCGGCCAGGGACCCGAGGACGAGTGGAGCCGGATCGTGTCGGACCTGGACGACGTGCGCAGGGCCGGGGACCGGCACCTCGCGGGCCCACGGGACTGGTCCCCCGAGGACGCGGTCTTCGGCGGGCCCGCCGCGGGGGCGGAGGACCCGGAGGGCGCCGTGGACCCCGAGGACGACGACGCGCCCTACTCCCCCGACCCGGGACCGGTCACGCAGGGACTCAGCGGCGGGGCGCTGCTGTCCTGGACCGTGCTGGTCGGAGTGCCGGTCCTGCTGGTGGCGCTCTCCCTGCTGCCCGGCTCCCTCCCGTGGTGGGCCATCGTGGCGGGCCTGGTCGCGGTGACCGCGGCGATCGGCCACCTGCTGAGGTCGCTGCCCGACGACCGCGACGACCTGGACGACGGCGCCCGCGTCTGACGTCGTTTGCGTGAGCCAATTCACTAGACTGGCCGGGACGGCACACCGACCCCGATCCGAGGAGAACTCCATGCGCCACGTCGCGACCGACGCCATCGTGGACCCGCCGGTCCACAGCCGCATCACGGACTTCCTGCTGATGCAGGCGGACCGGGCCGAGGACCCGCACCTGTACACCGTGCTGGGGGCGGAGGGGTCGTCCCGTGAGGTGCACGCCCGGGAGTTCCTGGCCTCCGTGCAGGGGGTGGCCAAGGGGCTCGTGGCCGCGGGGATCGAGCCGGGCGACCGGGTGGGCATCCTCAGCCGGACCCGCTACGAGTGGACCCTCGCGGACCTCGCGATCTGGTACGCCGGCGCGGTGCCCGTCCCCGTCTACGACTCCTCCTCGGCCCAGCAGATCGCCTGGATCATGGGCGACTCCGACGCCAAGGCCGTCTTCGTGGAGACGCAGGCCCTCGAGGACTCCGTGCACGCGGCCGCGCGGGAGACGCCGTTCCGGGCCGCGGCGAACGTCTGGCGCCTCGACGGCACGGGCACCGGTCTCGACGAGCTCGTCCGGGCCGGCGCGGACGTCCCGGACGACGAGCTCGAGGCCCGCCGCACCTCGCGGGCGCTCGAGGACGTCGCCACGATCATCTACACCTCCGGGACCACCGGACCGCCCAAGGGGTGCGAGCTCACGCACGGGAACTTCGTGCGGCTGTGCGAGAACACGACCCTGGTCGTCGCGGACATCATCCACCCGGGCGCGCGCACGCTGATGTTCCTGCCGCTGGCCCACGTGTTCGCCCGCTTCGTCGAGGTGATCGCCCTCTACTCCGGGACCGTCCTGGCGCACACCCCGGACGTGAAGAACCTCATGGCCGATCTCGAGGCCTTCCGGCCCACGTTCATCCTGGCCGTCCCGCGCGTGTTCGAGAAGATCTACCAGAGCGCCCGCCTCAAGGCCGAGAAGGCCGGGAAGGCGAAGTCCCTGATCTTCGAGCGCGCCGTGGCCACGGCCGTGGCCTATTCGAGGGCCGGGCAGGCCGGCCGGGTGCCGCGGGTGCTGCGGGCACGCCACGCCCTCTACGACCGGCTCGTGTACTCGAAGCTGCGGGCGGCGATGGGCGGGGAGGTCACGCACGCCGTCTCGGGCGGCGCCGCCCTCGGCACCCGGCTGGGCCACTTCTTCAACGGGATCGGCGTGTACGTCGTCGAGGGCTACGGGCTCACGGAGACCACCGCCCCGATCGCCGTCAACACCCCGGAGATCGGCAAGATCGGCACCGTGGGACTCCCGCTGCCGGGCAACGAGGTGCGGATCGACGAGGACGGGGAGGTCCTGGTCCGGGGCGCCCACGTCATGCGCGGCTACCACGGGCGCGAGGACCTCACCGAGGCGGCGTTCGAGGACGGGTGGTTCCGCACGGGCGACCTCGGCTCGCTCGACGAGGACGGCGCCCTCACCCTCACCGGGCGGAAGAAGGAGATCATCGTCACCGCCGGGGGCAAGAACGTGGTCCCCAACGTCCTCGAGGACCCCATCCGCGCCTCGGCCCTGGTCTCCCAGGTCATGGTGGTCGGGGACGACCGGCCGTTCGTGGCCGCGCTCGTGACCCTCGACCAGGACGTGCTCCCCGCGCGCCTGGAGCTGATGGGCCTGGACCCCGCGATGCCTGTGGCCGAGGCCGCGCGCCACCCGCAGGTCGTCGAGCACGTCCAGGCCATCGTCGACCACGCGAACCAGGCGGTCTCCCGGGCGGAGAGCATCCGGGCATTCGAGATCCTCGACGTCGACTGGACCGAGGCCTCCGGGCACCTGACCCCGTCCATGAAGATCAAGCGGGCCAGGATCGCCCAGGACTTCGCGGACCGGATCGAGGAGATCTACTCGCGCCCGGCCCCCGAGCCGGCCCCCGCCACCCCGGCGGAGCGGATCAAGGAGAAGCTCTCCCAGGCGCACCTGCCGGGCCGCGGGTAGGCGGGTCGGCGGCCGGGTGGATCACCGGCCGCCGACGAGGGCCTCCGGGGCCAGCGGTGAGTGCTCGGGGACGTCGAGGCCCAGCAGGGCGTTCTCGACGACCTCGCTCAGGGCGGGGTGGATCCAGTACTGGCCGCGGGCCATCGTGTGGGCGTCGAGGCCGAAGTGCATGGCCTGGACCAGCGGCTGGATGAGCAGGGAGGCCTCCTCGCCGATCAGGTGCGCCCCCAGCAGGCGTCCGGTGCCCTTCTCCGCGATCAGCTTGCACAGCCCCGTGTGGTCCTCCATCGCCCACCCGTAGGCCGTGGCCCCGTAGTCCTGCACCTTGACGGTGATCTCGCCGCCCTGCTCGACCGCCCACTGCTCGGCCTCCTCCTGGGTCATGCCGACGGACGCGATCTGCGGGCTGGTGAACACGGCGGAGGGCACGAACCGGTGGTCGGTGGCCCGCAGGTCGCCGGGGTGCAGGAGGTTGTGCTGCACCGTGCGGGCCTCGGCGTTGGCGACGTGCTTGAGCTGGTAGGGCGAGCTGATGTCGCCGAGCGCCCACACCCCCTCCACGGGGTGCCCGCCGGAGAGGGCGCGCTGGTACTCGTCGACGGCCAGCAGGCCGTCCTCCCGCACGTCCAGGCCGCCGGCCCGGGCGTCGAGCACGTCGGTGTTCGGCTGTCGCCCCGTGGCCACCAGCACCACGTCCGCGGGCAGCCGCAGGACGAGCTCCGGGTCCTCCGGGTCGCGGAAGGTGACCATCGCGGCGCACTCGTCGCCGTCCCACTCCTCGACCCCGCTCAGCGTCCAGCCCGTCTCGAGCTTCCACTGCCGGGAGGCCTCGCGCGCGAA
The DNA here is from genome assembly GCF_049716185.1 of Kocuria sp. CH-021. Taxonomy (NCBI): domain Bacteria; kingdom Bacillati; phylum Actinomycetota; class Actinomycetes; order Micrococcales; family Micrococcaceae; genus Kocuria; species Kocuria sp. CH-021. The sequence goes on from NZ_JBNAFK010000006.1 coordinate 153,322, forward strand.
CCGCTCGGCGATCTCCGGGTCGTGGTAGCGCAGGATGCGGTGGGAGCGGTTGACCTGGGTCACCCGGGAGCCCAGGTTCGAGAACACGTGGGCGAACTCGGCACCGATGTAGCCGCCGCCGACCACCACCACGCGGTGGGGCAGCACGTCGATGCGCATGACCGTGTCCGAGGTGTGCACCTGCGGCAGGTCGATCCCCGGGACCTCGGGCCGCACCGGGCGTGAGCCGGCGGCCACCACGATCTGCGCGGCCGTGAGGTCCTCCCCCGACGCGGTGCGCAGGGTCCGCGGACCGGTGAAGCGCACGTGCTCGGAGTAGACCGTCACGTGCGGCAGCGTCCGGCGGTACTCGAGACCGCCGTGGGAGATCGCGTCGATCCGCCCGAAGATCCGGTCCCGCATCTCCCGCCACCGCACGCCGTTCACCGCGGCGTCGAGGCCGAGCCGCTCGGCCTCGTGGGCGCGGCGGGCCACACTGGCCGGGTACGCGTACATCTTCGTGGGGATGCACCCCACGTTCAGGCACGTGCCGCCGAAGGTCCCGCCGTCGATGATCGCGACGTCCAGGTCCTCGTACTCCTCGGTGAGGATTGAGTTGCCCGAGCCGGAGCCGATGATGATGAGGTCGAAAGTCCGCATGGCGCCCATCCTATGCGCGGCGCGCGGCCGCTCCGGGCGCCCGGCGCCACGGCCCCGTCGCGGGGCCGCGGCGCCGGCGGGCCGGCTCAGCCGGCGGGCTCGAGGGCGATCAGCAGGTCCCCGCCGGAGACCTGGGTGACGCCCTTCAGAGCCACCCGGGCGACGGTGCCGCCGGTGGGCGCGGTGATGGAGGCCTCCATCTTCATGGCCTCGATGGTCGCGACCTGCCCGCCGGGCTCCACGGCGTCGCCCTCGGCCACGGTCACGGTGACGGCCCCGGCGAACGGGGCGGCCACGTGACCGGGGTCCGAGGGGTCGGCCTTCTCCGTCTCTGGCACGGCCGAGGCGACCGAGGTGTCGCGGACCTCGATCATCCGGGGCTGGCCGTTGAGGGTGAGCATCACGGTGCGCATGCCCTTCTCGTCGGCCTCCGAGATCGCCTGGAGGGTCACCAGCAGGCGCACGCCCTTGCCGAGGGAGATCACGTGCTCGTGCTCGGTGGTCAGCCCGTAGAGGAAGTCGCGGGTGTGCAGCAGGGCGAGGTTGCCGTACTTGGCCCGCCCGGCCTCGTACTCGCGGGTCGGGCCGGGGAACAGCAGGCGGTTGAGCGTGGCCCGCCGGGTCGCGGAGTCCCCGGTGAGGGCCTCGGCGTCCTCGGGCGCCAGCTCGGTGACCCCGACCCGCACGTTGCGCCCCTCGAGCGCCTTGGAGCGGAAGGGCTCGGGCCAGCCGCCCGGCGGGGTGCCCAGCTCACCGGCGAGGAAGCCGATCACGGACTCCGGGATGTCGAAGCGCTGCGGGTCGGCGGCGAACTCCGCCGGGTCCACGCCCATCCCCACCAGCTGCAGGGCGAGGTCGCCGACGACCTTCGAGGACGGGGTGACCTTCACCAGCCGGCCCAGCATGGCGTTCGCGGCGGTGTACATGTCCTCGATGTCCTCGAACCGTTCGCCCAGGCCCAGGGCGATCGCCTGCTGGCGCAGGTTCGAGAGCTGCCCGCCCGGGATCTCGTGCCGGTACACCCGCCCGGTGGGGGCGGTGAGCCCGGACTCGAACGGGGAGTACATCCGGCGGATGATCTCCCAGTAGGGCTCCATCGCGGAGATCGCCTCGAGCGGGATCCCGGTGTCCCGGTCGGTGTGCGCCAGCGCCGCCACCAGCGCCGAGGCGGGCACCTGGGAGGTGGTCCCGGCCATCGAGGCGTCGGCGACGTCCACCGCGTCCACCCCGGCCTCGATCGCGGCCATCAGCGTGGCCAGCTGCCCGCCGGCGGTGTCGTGGGTGTGCAGGTGCACCGGCAGGTCGAAGCGCTCCCGCAGGGCGCTCACCAGCTTCGCCGCCGCGGCCGGGCGCAGCAGCCCGGCCATGTCCTTGATCGCCAGCACGTGCGCCCCGGCGTCGACGCACTGCTGCGCGAGGTCCAGGTAGTAGTCCAGCGTGTACAGGTCCTCGGCGGGGTCCAGCAGGTCCCCGGTGTAGCACAGGGCGACCTCGGCCACCGCGGTCCCCGTCGCCCGGACGGCCTCGATGGCCGGGGCCATCTGCGACACGTCGTTGAGGGCGTCGAAGATCCGGAAGATGTCCACGCCGGTCGCCGCGGCCTCGGCCACGAACGCGTCCGTGACCTCGGTGGGGTACGGGGTGTAGCCCACGGTGTTGCGCCCGCGCAGCAGCATCTGGATCGGGATGTTCGGCATGGCCTCGCGCAGCAGCCGCAGCCGCTCCCACGGGTCCTCCCCCAGGAACCGCAGGGCGACGTCGTAGGTCGCCCCGCCCCAGGCCTCCACCGACAGCAGCTGCGGCAGCGTGTGGGCGTAGGCGGGGGCCGCCGCGAGCAGGTCACGGGTCCGCACCCGCGTGGCCAGCAGGGACTGGTGGGCGTCCCGGAACGTCGTGGAGGTCACCGCCACGGCCTGCTGCTCCCGCAGCGCGGCCGCGAAGCCCTCGGGGCCCAGCTCGAGCAGCTTCTGCCGCCAGCCGTCCGGCGGGGTGTGCTCGGAAGGCCCGTCGAAGGGCGAGCGGAACGGCTCGTCCTGCTTGTCCCCGGGGTAGTGCGGCAGCTTGGTGCGCGGGTCGATGCCCTCCACCCGCTCCCCGTTGGGCCGGTTCACGGTCACCTCGGCCAGCCAGGTCAGGGCCTTGGTGGCCCGGTCCCCGGAGGTGCGGGCCTCCAGCAGCTCGGGGCGGCGCTCGATGAAGTCGGTGGCCACGTTGCCGGCGAGGAACTCGGGGTCGGCCAGCACGGCCTGCAGGAACTGGATGTTGGTGGCCACGCCGCGAATCCGGAACTCCGCCAGCGCGCGCTGGGACCGGTGCACCGCGGTGGGGTAGTCCCGGCCCCGGCAGGTGAGCTTGACCAGCATCGAGTCGAAGTGCGGGGAGATCTCCGCCCCGGCGTAGACCGTGCCCCCGTCCAGGCGCACCCCGGCACCGCCGGCGGAGCGGTAGGCGGAGATCTTCCCCACGTCGGGGCGGAACCCGTTGGCCGGGTCCTCCGTGGTGATCCGGCACTGCAGGGCGGCGCCGCGCACGGTCAGCTGGTCCTGGGCGATCCCCAGGTCCGTCAGGGTCTCCCCGGCCGCGATCCGCAGCTGGGACTGGACGAGGTCGACGTCGGTGATCTCCTCCGTGACCGTGTGCTCCACCTGGATGCGCGGGTTCATCTCGATGAACACGTGCTGGCCGGCCCGCTCCCCGGCGGTGTCGACCAGGAACTCCACCGTGCCCGCGTTGACGTAGCCGAGCTCCTTCGCGAACTTCACCGCGTCCCGGTGCAGGGCCTGGCGGATGTCCTCGTCGAGGTTCGGGGCCGGGGCGATCTCCACGACCTTCTGGTGCCGGCGCTGCAGCGAGCAGTCGCGCTCGAACAGGTGCACCATCCCGCCGTCGTGGTCGGCGAGGATCTGCACCTCGATGTGCCGCGGGCGCAGCACCGCCTGCTCCAGGAACACGGTGGGGTCCCCGAACGCGGTGTCGGCCTCGCGCATCGCCGCGGCCAGCGCCTCGGGCAGCGCCTCCGGGGTCTCCACCCGGCGCATGCCGCGGCCGCCGCCGCCGGCGACCGCCTTCACGAAGATGGGGAACCCGATCCCCTCCGCCTGCGCCAGCAGCTCGTCGGGGTCCGCCGAGGGCTCCGTGGAGGCCAGGGTGGGGATGCCCGCGCGCTTGGCCGCCTTCAGCGCGGCGACCTTGTTGCCGGCCAGCTCGAGGATCTCGGCCCGGGGCCCGACGAAGGTGATCCCCTCCGCCGCGGCCGCACGGGCCAGCTCCGGGTTCTCGGACAGGAACCCGTAGCCCGGGTAGATCGCGTCCGCCCCCGACTCCTTGGCCACCCGGACGATCTCCGCGACGTCCAGGTACGCCCGCACCGGGTGGCCCTCCTCCCCGATCCGGTACGCCTCGTCGGCCTTCTGCCGGTGGATCGAGTTGCGGTCCTCGTAGGGGAACACCGCCACAGTCTTGGCCCCGAGCTCGTACGCGGCGCGGAAGGCGCGGATCGCGATCTCGCCGCGATTGGCCACCAGGATCTTGGAGAACATCAACACCCGTTCCGCACCCGGGTCCGTCCGGTGGACACCCGGGCACTGATTCTTGAGAGGTCGTGCGAGGTAGCGCACAGGGCCAGCATGACCACCCGTGCGCGGTCCTGACCAGTGAACCACGCCGTCACCGGGCAAACCGTGACCCCGGTCACAGAACGGCATCCCGGTCAGACTACACCGGGCGGCGGGGGACGGCCGCCCGGCCCGCGGACGGCTCCGCGCCGGACCCGGGCGGACGGCGCGCACCCGGCTACGATGGGCGCAGCCGTCTCCTCGCCCGGCCCCCGTTCCCGGAGCCGAGGAGCCGCCTCCCCCGTGTCCCCGCGAGCGAAGGGTGTCCCCTCCGTGCAGATCGTCAGCGTCAGCAGCCTCAAGGGCGGTGTCGGCAAGTCCTCCGTGACCCTGGGGATCGCCTCCGCGGCCCTGCAGGCGGGAGTGCCCACGCTGGTGGTGGACCTCGACCCGCACGCCGACGCCACGACCGGGCTGGGGGTGCACCCGGAGCGCGGTCACGACATCGGCGAGGTGCTGCGCAGGCCACGCCGCGGGTCCCTCGAACGGGTGGTCGTGGCCTCGTCCTGGGCGGTGCGGGACGGCCTGGACGCCAGGGCCCTCGACGTCGCCCCGGGTTCGGCCCGGTCCTCCCACCTCGACCGCTCCGACTACCGGGACAAGGACCTCGGCCGGCTGGAGCGGGCGCTCTCCGGCGCCACGGGCTACGACCTGGTGCTGGTCGACTGCCCGCCCACCCTGAGCGCGCTGACCCGCACCGCGTGGGCCGCCAGCGACAAGGTGCTCTCCGTGGCGGAGCCCTCGCTGTTCTCGGTGGCGGGGACCAAGCGCACGATGACGGCGATCGCCCAGTTCGAGCAGAGCCGCACGTGGGCGGTGCCGGCGGCCGGCGTGGTGGTCAACAAGGTCCAGCACTCGTCGGTGGAGCACCGTCACCGCCTGACGGAGCTGCAGGAGCTGTTCGGCCCGCTGCTGGTCAGCCCGGTGATCCCGGACCTGCCGGTCTGGCAGCAGGCGCAGGGGGCGGCCTGGCCGATCCACCGCTGGCCGGGGGCGGAGGCCCGGGACATCTCCGGGCGATACACGGCGATCCTGCAGGGCCTGCTCGACGGCCCGTCCTGAGCCGCCGGGATCAGCCGGCGTTCTGCCGGCGGGCCCGGCGGGCGGAGAGCTCGTCGTCGGGCAGGGGCTCCTGCCCGGGGGCCCGGTCCTGGCCGGTGTGCTCCCCCGGCAGCGCCGCCAGGGTGCCCTCGACCTCGCGCCACACCCGGCCCACGGCGATCCCGAAGACGCCCTGCCCGCCCTGCACCAGGTCGATGACCTCGTGCGGCGACGTGCACGCGTAGACGCTCGCGCCGTCGCTCATCATCGTCAGCCGCGCGAGGTCCTCGACACCCTGGGCGCGCAGCGCGCCCACGGCGGTGCGGATCTGCTGCAGGGAGACGCCGGTGTCCAGGAGGCGCTTGACGATCTTGAGGACCAGGATGTCCCGGAAGCTGTAGAGGCGCTGGGTGCCGGACCCGGAGGCGCCGCGCACGGTGGGCTCCACGAGCCCCGTGCGCGCCCAGTAGTCGAGCTGGCGGTAGGTGATGCCGGCGGCCTTGCACGCGGTGGGCCCGCGGTAGCCCACGGACTCGTCGCGGACCACGGAGTCGTCGAAGAGGACCCCCTGGGTGCCGTGCGCCGGAGGGCTGCCGGTCCCCGCCGTGCCGCCGGGCTGCTCGCGGTCGCTCACGCCGCCTCCTCGCTCGTGGACCCGGTCCTCGCGGTGCCGGGAGTGGATGGTCTCGCAGAGACGTCCGGATCCCCCCGGGAACACCTCGAGTACAGCTTCGACGGTAGACCTCCCCGGGGGCCGGGTCAAAGACATCGGCGGGCCGGGCCCCGTGTCGGGCGGACGGGCGCGGGGCCCGGGTCAGAAGTCCTCGGGGTCGACGTTGTCGAGGAAGTCGCGGAACTGCTCGACCTGCGTCTCCGGGGGCAGCTGCTGCTCGCCCTCGCCCGGGCGGGGACCGGGCTCCCGCAGCTCGCCGTCCCCGCTCATCACGAGGCCGGCCTCGTCGAGGACCGTCTCGGTGCACAGGATGGGGCAGTCGGTGCGGGCGGCCAGGGCGATCGCGTCCGAGGCGCGGGAGTCCACGACCGTTCCGTCCGAGAACTCGAGCGCGGCGTGGAAGACGCCCTCCTCCACCGTGTGGATCCGCACCCGGGTGAGGGTGCGCCCGAAGGCGGTGGCCACCGACAGCACGAGGTCGTGCGTCAGGGGCCGGGGCGGCTCGATGCCCTGCACGGCGAAGACGATGGACGTCGCCTCGTTCGTGCCGATCCAGATCGGCAGGTGCCGCCCGCCCTCGACCTCGCGCAGGACGACGACGGGCTGCGCCGACGGCACGTCCATGCGGACGCCGGTGATCTCCATCAGGACCTGGTGCACGGCCATGTCAGCCCTCCACCGCGGCCCGCTCCTGGAGCGCGGCGATCTCCGAGCGCACGAGCGAGGTGTGGATGGTGAGGCACAGCCCGGAGATCTCCTCGGCGCGCTCGACGGCGCGGGCCCGGGAGGCCGCGTCCCGGCGGGAGCTCAGGGGCGCCACGGCCCGTTCGACGAGGCCCAGCTCGCGGTCCGCCGCGGCCTTGAACGGGCGCAGGTGGCGCGGTTCCAGGCCGTGGGCCGTCAGGGCGTGGGCCGCGCGGGTGATGGCGAGGGCGTGGTCGTCGAAGACCCCGTTCTGCTCCCGGATCAGGCCGTAGCTCACGAGCTCGCGGACCAGCGGGATGCCGGCGCCGGTGCGCGCGGCGAGCTCCCGCAGGCTGTAGGTGCGCGGCGCGCTGACGACCGGCAGGGGTGCGGTGACGGGGTCGGCGGACTCCGCGGCGCGCCGGGCGTCCTCGTCCCGGGCGTCCTCGTCGGCGTCCAGCCGCTCCCGGATCACCTTCAGCGGGAGGTAGCGGTCGCGCTGGAGCTCCAGGATCCGCCGCAGCCGGTCCACGTCCGCGCGCGAGAACTTGCGGTAGCCCGACGCGGTGCGGGCCGGGTGGACCAGGCCCTTGTCCTCCAGGAAGCGCAGCTTCGAGGCGGTGATGCCGGGGTGGTCAGCACCGAGCTCCTTGAGCACGGCGCTGATGCCCACCCGGGGCTCGTGCTGGACGTCGTCCCGGTGGGGATCGGTCTCCGCGGGGTCGGTCATGGCTCCCTTCTACTGGTCCGACTGCGAGCGCAGCGAACGGTAGAACGTGAACCGGAACTTCCCGATCTGGACCTCGTCGCCGTTGTCGAGCTGCACGCTGTCCACGCGGTCGCCGTTGACGTAGGTGCCGTTCAGGGACCCGGAGTCGATGATCTCGAAGGTGTCGCCGCGCCGGACGAACCGGGCGTGCCGGCGGGAGACGGTGACGTCGTCGAGGAAGATCTCGGAGGACGGGTGGCGGCCGGCGGGGACCTCGTCCCGGTCCAGGAGGAAGCGGGAGCCGGTGGCGCCGCTGTCGTGGGCGACGAGCAGGGCGCTGCGCGGCGGCAGCGCGGAGACCGCGGAGCTCTCCTCGGGCGAGAGCTTGTGGGAAGCCGCGTGCGAGAGGACCTCGGCCACGATCTGGATCGACGTGGTCTCCGGCTCCCCCTGGGGTGCGTTCGAGCCGTTCTGGGTTCTGGACATCTCTTCCCTCGACTGGTGACGTGATGGTGGACGGATCCTGTGGGACCCCGACCCCGCGACCTCCTGTCCCGGCGGTTTCCGGGCGACCGGCCGGAGCCACCCGGTTGCTCTTCAGTGTACCGGGTGGTGGAGACACGCAAGGGCGGCCGGGACACGTCCCGGCCGGGGTGCCTGCGCGGTTCAGTCCAGCTGGGCGGCGTACCCCTCGGCGTCGAGCAGCCCGGACCGGTAGTCCTCGGCGGCGGGGCGCACCTCGAACAGCCAGCCCTCCCCGTAGGGGGCGGAGTTCACGGTCCCGGGCTCGTCCTCGAGCGTCTCGTTGACCGCGGTGACCTCGCCGGAGACGGGGGCGAAGATGTCGCTCACCGACTTGGTGGACTCGATCTCGCCCACGGAGGCGCCGGCCTCGACGCTCTCCCCGACCTCGGGCAGCTGGACGAACACGACGTCGCCCAGCTCGTTCTGCGCGTGGTCGGTGATCCCGATGCGCACCGCGCCGTCGGCGTCGGGGGCGGCGATCCACTCGTGCTCGGCCGTGTAGGACAGGTCGGCGGGAATGTTGCTCATGGGGTCACTCCTGGTCCGGCGGGTGCGGTCGGCTCGATTATGGCACAGACCCCACCGCGGGCCCGGGCGTGCCGGAGCACCGGGTGTCGGGCGCTCAGCGGCGCTCCCACGCGGTGATCTCGGCGTGGATCGAGCGCTTGCGCTCCGGCCCGGCGAAGGACGCGTCCACCGAGTTGCGGGCCAGGACGGCCGCCTGCCCGTCGGTGAGGCCCAGGGTGTCGCGCAGCCCCTGGAAGACGTCCCCCACGTAGCCGCCGAAGTACGCCGGGTCGTCGGAGTTCACCGTGACCAGCAGGCCCCGCTCGAGCATCTCCAGGACGGGGTGGTCGGCGAGCGTGTCGACCACCCGCAGCCGGACGTTGGACAGCGGGCACACGGTGAGCGGCACCCGCTCGGCGACGAGCCGGTCCACGAGCCCGGGGTCGCGCAGGCACTGGATCCCGTGGTCCACCCGCTCCACGCGCAGCACGTCCAGGGCCTCCCGGACGTACTCGGGGCCCGCCTCCTCCCCCGCGTGGGCGACGACGTGCAGCCCGGCCGACCGCGCTCGCGCGTAGACCGCCTCGAAGCGGGCCGGCGGGTGGCCCACCTCGGCCGAGTCGAGACCGATCCCGTCGATCCGCGCCAGCTGGTCCCCGAGCGAGTCGAAGAGCTCCTCCGCCTCGGCCGCGGGCCGGTCCCGCAGGAAGCACAGCAGCAGCGTGCTGGTGAGCCCGTGCTCGGCGCGGGCGGCGTCGAGGGCGGCGCGGATGCCGTCGACCACGGTGCCGAGCGGTACCCCCCGGGCGAGGTGCGCCTGCGGGTCGAAGAAGACGTCGACGTGCCGCAGGCCCTGGGCGATGGACCGTTCGAGGTACGCCCGGGTCAGGGCCTCGAAGTCGGAGGCGTCCCGCAGCACCGCCATCGTGGCGTAGTAGAGGCGGAGGAACGAGGACAGGTCCTCGAAGTCGTACTGCCGCCGGAGCTCCTCGACCGAGCCGTAGGGCAGCTCCACCCCGTTCTTGGCGGCGAGCTCGAAGGCGAGCTCGGGCTCGAGGGTGCCCTCGATGTGCAGGTGCAGCTCCGCCTTCGGCAGGGTGTACAGGTCGTTCAACTCCGGCGCTCCTTCGTGGTCGGCCCCGGGACCGGGGCACTCGACGTTCCGTGCAGTGTATGCGCCGCGGACCGCCGCGGCCCGCCGCCACGGGACCGGCCGTGCGGGTCCGCCGCCGCCCGACGGCGTCCCCGGCGGGGCGACCCCTGGGGACCGTGGCCGGCGTGGCCTAGGCTCGCGAACGGAAGCACTCGGCGGAAGGAGGACCGGATGTCCGGTGTCGTGGTGGTGGGGCAGGTGGCGCGGGATCTCGTGCTGACCGTGGAGGAGCTCCCGGCGGCCGGCGGGTCGACGGACGTGCTCGAGCGGCAGGAGCTGCTCGGCGGCAAGGGCGCCAACCAGGCCGTCGGGTGCCGCCAGCTCGGGGCGGAGGTCCACCTCGTCGGCGTCGTCGGTCGGGACCGCGCCGGCGAGGAGGTGCTCGCCCAGGCCGCCGGTGACGGGATCGGCGTCGGCGCCGTGGTGCGCCGCTCCGGCGCATCGACCGCGCTGCTCGTCGACCTGGTGGGGCCCCGCGGGGTCCGCCGGCTGCTGGAGGACGTGGACGCCCGGACGCTGCTGACGGCCGAGGACGTGCGCGCGAGCCGGGACCTGCTGCGCTCGGCGGACGCGGTCCTGGTCCAGCTGCAGCAGCCGGGGCCCGCCGTGGCGGAGGCCCTGGAGGCCGCCGCGGCGGGCGGGGCGCTGACGGTGGCCGACGGCGGCCCGGCGGACGAGGACGTGCGCCGGCGGGTGCTGGCCACCGCCGCCGTGGTGCGGGCCGACACGGCCGAGGCCGAGGCCCTGGTGGGCTGGGCGCCGCAGGACGTGCCGGGGACGGTGCGGGCCGCGCGGTCGCTGCTCGCGGAGGGCCCGCGCGTCGTGGCCCTGGCGACCGGGGAGGGCGACGTGGTCGCCTGGCCCGGCGGGCACGTGGTCCTGCCGCACCTGGGCGAGGACCCCGTGGACCCCACCGGTGCCGGCGACGCGTTCGTCGCCGCGCTCACCGTCGCGCTGCTGCGCGGCGAGAGCCCCGAGTCCGCGGCCTGGTGGGCCGCCGCCGCGGCGGCCCAGGTCGTGGGCACCGCCGGCGGCCGGCCGGACCTCGACCCCGACCGGCTGCGCGAGTCGGCCGCCCGGGCCCGGCAGTAGGCCGCGCGGGGCGCGCCCGCGCCGCCGCCCCGGGAACGAGAGAAGGCCGGTGGTCCGCGTTCCCGCGGTCCACCGGCCTCGAATCGTCGGGCTGACAGGATTTGAACCTGCGACCCCTTGACCCCCAGTCAAGTGCGCTACCAAGCTGCGCCACAGCCCGAACTGCTCAGTGCGTTCCCGCCCCGAGCACTCGCATCACATTACAGCAACCTCCGGCGGAATTCATCTCGGCCGGCGCCTCAGCGCTTCCGGCTCCGCTTCTCCCGCACGCGCATGGACACCTCGATGGGCGTGCCCACGAAGCCGAAGGTCTCGCGGAGGCGGCGGGTGATGAACCGCCGGTAGCCCGGGTCCAGGAAGCCCGTGGTGAACAGCACGAAGCGCGGCGGGCGGGAGGAGGCCTGCGTGCCGAAGAGGATGCGGGGCTGCTTGCCGCCGCGCACGGGGTGCGGGTGGGCGGCCACGATCTCGCCGAGGAACGCGTTGAGCCGCCCGGTGGGGACGCGGGTGTCCCAGGACTCGAGCGCCGTCTCGAGGGCGGGCACGAGCTTGTCCTTGTGCCAGCCGGTCTTCGCCGAGACGTTCACCCGCGGCGCCCAGGCCACGTGGGCGAGGTCGCGGTCGATCTCCCGCTCCAGGTAGTAGCGGCGGTCCTCGTCCATGAGGTCCCACTTGTTGAAGGCGAGCACGAGGGCGCGCCCGGAGTCCACGGCCAGCTGCAGGATGCGGACGTCCTGCTCGGAGAGCACCTCGTCCGCGGCCAGCAGCACCACGGCCACCTCGGCGCGCTCGAGCGCCGCCTGGGTGCGCAGGGACGCGTAGAAGTCCGCGCCCTGGGCCATGTGCACGCGGCGGCGGATGCCGGCGGTGTCGATGAACCGCCACGGCTTGCCGCCGAGCTCGATCAGCTCGTCCACGGGGTCGCGGGTGGTCCCGGCCAGGGGGTCCACGACGACGCGCTCGGAGCCGGCCAGCTTGTTCAGCAGCGACGACTTGCCCACGTTGGGGCGTCCGATGAGCGCCACGCGGCGGGGGCCGCCCGTCAGTTCGGTCTCGGCGACGGCGGAGAACTCGGGCAGCACCTCCATGACCGCGTCGAGCACGTCGGCGGCGCCGCGCCCGTGCAGGGCCGACACCGGGTGCGGCTCCCCCATGCCGAGGGACCACAGGTAGGTGGCCTCGACCTCGAGCTGCGGGGAGTCCACCTTGTTGGCGACCAGGATCACCGGCTTCCGGACCTTGCGCAGCATCTTCACGATGGCCTCGTCGGCCGCGGTGACGCCCACGGTGGCGTCGAGCACGAGCAGCACGGCGTCGGCGAACTCTACGGCCATCTCGGCCTGCTCGGCGACCCGGGCGTTGATGCCCTTGGCGTCGTACTCCCACCCGCCGGTGTCCACGAGGGTGAAGTTGCGCCCGTTCCACGTGGCCCGGTAGGAGACGCGGTCCCGGGTCACGCCCGGGGTGTCCTCCACGACGGCCTCGCGCCGGCCGAGGATGCGGTTGACCAGGGTGGACTTGCCCACGTTGGGCCGCCCCACGATGGCGAGGACCGGGGCGGGCCGGCGCACCGGGGCCCGGTCGCCGTCCTCCGCCCACTCGGCGAGCAGCGCGGCGTCCTCCTCGTCGAGCTCGTAGTCCTTGAGCCCGGCCCGCAGCGCCTGCGCGCGCTGGTCGGCCTCGTCGTCGTCGATGGCCGCGAGCCGCTGGGCGACGTCGTCCGTGCTGCCGCCGAGGAGCTCGGCCTCGTAGGGGTCGTGCGCGGTGTCGTGCGCGGGGTTCTCGGGGTTGCCGGTCATGGCTGTCCTTCGCTGGGCCGGGTGCGGCCGGTCGGGGTGCGGAAAATGTCTCGGGGGCCCGGGCGGGCCGGTCTAGGCGGAGCGGCCCGCGGCCCGGACGACCACGTCGACGACGGCCTGGACCGTCTGCTCCACGGTGAGCTCGGAGGAGTCGATGGTCACGACGCCGTCGGCGGCCTCGGTGAAGTTCACGACCGTGGAGTCCTTCGCGTCCCGGCCCACGACCTGGGCCCGCAGCCGGTCGGCGTCCTCGACGCCGCCGATCTGCAGGCCGCGGCGGGCCATCCGGGCCCGCTCGTCGGCGGTGAGCAGGATCCGGGCGTCGGCGTCCGGGGCCACCACGGTGGTGATGTCCCGGCCCTCGGCCACGATCCGCCGGCCGCTGTCCGCGATGATCTCCTGCTGGCGGGCCACCAGCACGGCCCGTGCCGCCGGGTTGGTGGCCACCGCGCTGACGGCCTCGGTCACCCGGGCGCCCCGGATCTCGACCCCCACGTCGGTCCCGCCGACGAACACCAGCTCCCGGTCGGGGTCGGTGCCCTGGGCGAGCGGGAAGTCGCGGGCGGCCTCGGCCACGGCGTCGCCGTCGGCGAGGTCCACGTCCCGGTCGAGGCACCACCACGTCAGGGCGCGGTACATCGCGCCCGTGTCCAGGTAGGCGAGGCCGAAGCGGCGGGCCACCTCCTTGGACACGCTGGACTTGCCGGAGCCGGAGGGGCCGTCGACGGCCACGACCAGCGGCCGTCCGGCCGGGTCCGGTGCCCCGGTCCCGGGGGCTGCGCTGCGGGCGGTGTTCGTTCCGGTGTTCACTGCACGACCTTCCATCCGCGCTCCTGGAGCGCCTCGACGAGTTCCTTGCGGCGGTTGGGCAGCACCGAGACCTCGACGAGGCCCACGGGCTGGCCCGGGGAGTGCTCGAGGCGCAGGTCCTCGAGGTTGACCCCGATCTCCCCGATCTCCGTGAGCAGGCGGGCGATCTGCCCGGGGACGTCGCCCACGAGGACGGTCAGGGTGGCGAACGCCCGGGGGGCCCCGCCGTGCTTGCCCGGGATGCGGGCCTGGCCGGCGTTGCCCTCGGCCACGAGCTGGGCGATGTCCAGCCTGGCGCCGGGGGCCCGCGGCTCCTCGAGGGTGGCGATGAGCCGCTCGAGGTCCTCGCGCACGCCGTGCAGGGACGCGACGACCGGTCCGGCGTTGGCGGAGAGGATCTGCACCCACAGGCCGGGGTCGGAGGCGGCGATGCGCGTGGTGTCCCGCAGGCCCTGCCCGGCGAGGGAGAGGTGGTGCAGCGGCGTGTCCTGCAGCCGGGAGGCCAGCAGGGAGGACATCACCTGCGGCAGGTGGGAGATCAGCGCGACGGTCGCGTCGTGCTCCCGGGCGTCCATGAAGGTCACGGTCGCCCCGAGGTCCACGGCGAGGTTCTTCGCCGCGGCGAGCGCCGCGGGCGCGGAGCGGCCCGAGTCGCACACCACCCAGGGCATGGACGTGAACAGCTCGCCGCGGGCGGCCACGGGCCCGGACTTCTCCCGGCCTGCCATGGGGTGGGTGCCCACGTACCGGGTGAGGTCCCCGCCCAGGGCGCGCACGTCCTCGAGCACCGCCTCCTTGACGGAGGCGATGTCGAGGACCACGGCGTCCGGGTGGCGCCCCAGCGCCTCGACCACGGTCTGCGCGGTGACGTCGGGCGGGGTGGCGACGACGACGAGGGCCGGCTCCGGCACCTCGGCCTCCCCGGCGGCGCGGCAGGAGCGGCCGGCGCCGATGTCCTGGGCCACGGCCTCGGCGGTGGGCGAGGAGTCCTGCAGCCAGACGTCCACGCCGAGGTGGCGCAGGCCCAGCCCGATGCTGGCGCCGAGCAGGCCGGCGCCGACCACGAGCACGGGCCCGGAGGTCGCCGCGGGGGCCGCGGGCGCGGAGGGGGTCTGCGTCACGGGTGCTCCTTACATGCCGACCGAGGCGAGGAGGTGCCCGACCTCGGTCTTCGAGAGCCGGCGGATGGTGCCCTGGCGCTGGTCCCCGATCCGGATGGGGCCGACCTCGGTGCGCACGAGCTTCTCGACGGGGTGGCCCACGGCGTCGAAGAGCCGCCGCACGATGCGGTTGCGCCCGGAGTGCAGGACCACCTCCACGAGCAGGTGCCCGGGGGTGGAGTCCACGAGGCGGAAGGAGTCCACGGAGGCGATGCCGTCCTCGAGCTCGATGCCGGCCTTCATGGCCGCGCCGATGCCCTTCTCCATGGGACCGCGCACCTGCACGAGGTAGGTCTTGGGGACCTCGTAGGAGGGGTGGGTGAGCCGGTTGGTCAGCTCGCCGTCGTTGGTCAGCAGCAGCAGGCCCTCGGTCTCGACGTCGAGGCGCCCGACGTGGAAGACGCGCTCGTTGCGCTGCTGGTTGAGGTAGTCGGACACGCACGGCCGCCCCTCGGGGTCGTCCATGGTGGAGAGCACGCCCTCGGGCTTGTTGAACGCGTAGTAGACGAGGTTCTCGTCGAGCTGCACGCGGACGCCGTCGACGTGGATCTCGACGCTGTCCGGGTCCACCCGGATGCCGAGCTCCGTGACGGTCTCCCCGTTGACCTGCACCCGGCCGGCCTCGATCATCTCCTCGCACACCCGCCGCGAGGCCACGCCGGCCTGGGCCATGAGCTTCTGCAGCCGGACCCCGTTCGGGTCGTGCTGGTCGAGCCGGTCCACGGGCGGGTTCTTGGGCCGGCGCTTGCGGTGCGGCGGGCGGTACGGGGTGGCGGGCATCCGCCGGGCGCTCTTCTCGGAGGACGCGAAGGGACGGGGCCCGCGATCCTGGCCGGCGCCCGCCGAGGACGCGCCCTTGCCGCCGCCCCCGGCGGCGCCTCCCTTGGCCGGGCCGCCCTGGGACCCGCGGCCCCGGGCTCCGCCCTGGGGCGCGGCGCCCTTGGCGGTGCCGCCCTTCGCGGGGCTGCGGCCGGGGGCGCCCTTGCCGCCCTGGTAGGACGTGCCGCCCTGGCCGGTGCGGGGCTTCCGGCCGCCCTGGGACCCGGGCGCGCGGCGCCCGCCGGGCCCGGGTCGCCCGGATGATGAACGTGAAGTGGCCATGGTGGTGTCTCAGTCCTCGTAGTGGTCGATCTGGTCGATGCCCGGCAGATGAGGGGCGATGTCGGGGAGCTCGTCGAGCGAGCCGATGCCCATCTTCTCCAGGAAGAACGTGGTGGTGCCGTAGAGCACGGCGCCGGACTCGCCGTCCCGCTCGAGCTCACGGATCAGGCCCCGCTGCACGAGCGTGCGGACGACGCCGTCGACGTTGACCCCGCGGATCGCGGAGATGCGCCCCCGGCTCACGGGCTGGCGGTAGGCCACGACGGCCAGGGTCTCGAGGGCCGCCTGCGACAGCCGGGCGGTCTGTCCCTCCGCGACGAACGCGGAGACGACGGGGGCGAACTCGCTGCGCGAGTGGATCCGCCAGCCGGCACCGGTGCTGCGCAGCTCGAACCCGCGCGGCGCCAACATACCATCATACCCCGGATCCGTGCCGACGCCGTCGTACTCCGCACGGAGCCGGTCGAGGACCCGCTGCACGGACGCGACCGGGAGCACCAGGGCGGCGGCGATCGCGTACTCGCTCACCGGCTCGTCGGCGACCATCAGGATCGCCTCGACGGCGGCCCGCACGCCGCCGGGCAGCGCCTCGAGGTCCGGTCCGTCCTCGGCCGCGGCGCTCACGCGGAGGCTCCCGAGACGGCCGGGACCGCGTCCGGGGTCGGGAGGCCGTGCGGGGACGCGCCGCCGTCCGGTGCTCCCGCGGCGTCCTCGGACAGCCGGTCGGCGGTCCACCCGGTGCCCGCCCCGGTCCAGCGGACCGTCAGCTCGCCCAGCGGCTGCTCCTGGGCGAGCTCGAGCACCGCGTCCCGGTACATCTCGAGCAGGGCCAGGAACCTCACGACCACCGCGAGGGTGGACCCGGCGTCCGCGACGAGCACCCGGAAGGAGCGCGGGGCGCCGTCCTCGAGGAGTCCCGCGAGGATCTCGGCCTGGTCGCGGACCGTCACGACCGCCTCGTGCAGGTGGTCCACCCCGACCTCTGCGGGCGCCCCGGGCCGGGATGTGAAGACCGAGCGGGCGATCTCGGCGAACTGCTCGGGCGTGGTCCGCCAGTCGAGCTCGGGCAGCGCGGCCGCCACCTCCGGGTCCAGGGGCACCGACCGGGGCAGGCGGGTGGACTCGGCCCGCATCCGCTCGTCGAGCAGGACCGCCACCTCCTTGAACGCCTTGTACTGCAGCAGGCGCGCGAAGAGCAGGTCCCGCGCCTCGAGCAGTGCCACGTCCTCCTCGTCCTCGACCTCGCCGCGCGGCAGCAGCCGGGCGGCCTTGAGGTCCAGGAGGGTCGCGGCGACCACGAGGAACTCGCTGGCCTCGTCGAGGGCGCGCGCCGAGCCGTTCCGGTGCAGGGCGCGCACGTACTGGAGGAACTCGTCGGTGACGGTGGCCAGCGCGATCCGGGTGATGTCCAGCTCGTGCTTGGCGATCAGGGAGAGCAGGACCTCGAAGGGCCCCGCGAAGTCCTCCAGCCGGACCGCGAAGCCGCCGGTCCCCGTGGGGTCCGGCAGCTCCTCGGGGTGCATCAGGGCGCGCCGCCGCGCGAGATGAGCTCCCGCGCCAGCTGGCGGTAGGACTCGGCGCCCTGGTGGGCCGTGGCGAAGGACAGGATGGGCTCGGCGGCCACCGTGGCGTCCGGGAACTTCACGGTGCGCTTGATGACCGTGTCGAAGACCTTGTCCCCGAACGCGTCCACGATCCGGGCCATGACCTCGCGGGAGTGCAGGGTGCGGGAGTCGAACATGGTGGCGAGCACGCCGTCGATCTGCAGCCGGGGGTTGAGCCGGTCCTGGACCTTCTCGATGGAGTCCACGAGCAGCGCCACGGCGCGCAGGGCGAAGAACTCGGCGATGAGCGGGATGACCACCCCGTGCGCCGCGGTCAGCGCGTTGACCGTCAGCAGCCCCAGCGAGGGCTGGCAGTCGATGATGATGACGTCGTAGTGCTCCTCGAGCTTGCGCAGGGCACTGGCCAGGACCTGCTCGCGGGCCACCTCGGTGACCAGCTGCACCTCGGCCGCGGAGAGGTCGATGTTGGCGGGGAGCAGGTCGACGCCCTCGACGTCGGTCTCCTGGACCACGTCCCAGACGTCCACGGAGCGGTCCATCATGACGTTGTAGACCGTCAGCTCCAGCTCGTGGGGGTTGGCGCCGAGACCGGCGGAGAGAGCTCCCTGCGGGTCGAAGTCGACCAGCAGGACCTTGCGGCCCAGCTCGGCGAGCGCGGCGCCCAGGTTGATGGTCGAGGTGGTCTTGCCGACCCCGCCCTTCTGGTTGACCATCGCGATGATCCGGGCGGGCCCGTGGGTGGAGAGCTCGGGCGGCTCGGGGAAGTCGCGCACGGGACGGCCGGTCAGGCCGACGGTTCCCGTCCCGGCCTCGCCCGTGCCGGGGATCCTCTCGTCGCTCTGCTGGCTCACTCGTGGCACCGCTCTTTCGTTCGTGGTCGCCCCCGGGCGGACCGGCCCCGGGCACGGGGCGGCCCGGGCCGGACGGGCCGACCTGGGGCTTTCCTGGACTCGATCAGCTACCAGGGTACCGCCGCCGCCGGGCGGCCCCGAATTCCCGGGACCGGCGGAGCCGGGAACGCCCCGCGCCCGCCGTGCCCGGACGGGCACGGCGGGCGCGGGGCGGCGCCGGGGCGGGTCAGCGCACGCCGGCCCCGACCTCGACCTTCTCGGCGACGGAGTCCTCCACGCGGGCTCCGGCACCGCCCCGGGGAGCGGGACCGTCCTGGGCGGCGCCGTGCGAGTGGGCGGCCATGGTGGCCTCGTCGAACGCGTCCCGGCCCGAGAGCACCCGCTCGACCTGGACGAGGTCGATCTCCCGGGTCCACTTGCCGATCAGCAGGGTGGCGACCGCGTTGCCGGTGAAGTTCGTCAGGGCTCGGGCCTCGGACATGAAGCGGTCGATGCCCACGATGATGCCCACGCCGTCGACCAGGTCGGGCCGGTGGGACTGCAGCCCGCCGGCGAGGGTGGCGAGGCCCGCACCGGTCACGCCGGCGGCCCCCTTGGAGGCGATGATCATGAACACCAGCAGGGAGACCTGCTCGCCCAGGGCCAGCGGGTTGCCCATCGCGGAGGCCACGAACAGGGCGGCCATGGTCAGGTAGATGGCCGTGCCGTCCAGGTTGAAGGAGTACCCGGTCGGCACCGTGACGCCGACCACCGGCTTCGAGACGCCCACGTGCTCCATCTTGGCGATCAGCCGGGGCAGGGCCGCCTCGGAGGAGGAGGTCGAGAAGATCAGCAGGTACTCGCGGCCCAGGTACTTCATGAGCCGGAAGATGTTGATCCCCGTGACCGCCTTGAGCAGGCCGCCCAGGACCACCACGACGAACAGGACGCAGGTGAGGTAGAAGGCGATCATCAGCGTGGCCATCGAGACGATGGCCTGCACGCCGGTCTCCCCGACCACGCCGGCGATCGCGCCGAACGCCCCGACGGGGGCGGCCCACATGACCATGATCAGGATCCGGAAGACCAGGGCCTGGACGTGGCCGACGGCCTTGAGCACCGGCTTGCCGGCCGGGCCCATCTGCTGCAGCGCGAAGCCCACGACGAGCGCCACGAACAGGGTCTGCAGGATGTTGCCCTCGGTCAGGGAGGACAGCAGCGTGGTGGGGATGATGCCGAGCAGGAAGCCGATGGTCCCGCCCTCGCCGTCCCCGTGGCCGGTGTCCGTGATCTCGTACTCCGAGCCCTGGATGTTCAGGCCCTCGCCGGGGTGGATGAGGTTGCCGACCAGCAGGCCGATGCCCAGTGCCATCGTGGACATCGCCATGAAGTAGGCCAGGGCCAGGCCGCCGACCTTGCCGACGGTCGCCGCCTTGGCGATGGAGCCGACGCCCAGGACGATCGTGCAGAAGATGATGGGGGCGATCATCATCTTGATCAGGGCGATGAACGCGGTGCCGACCGGCTTGAGGGCCCGGGCGAACTCGGGGGCCACGAGGCCCAGGACGGCGCCGGCGACGACGGCGACGATCACGAAGACGTACAGGTAGTGCGTCCTGTCCTTCTTCTGCTTCTGGGCGGGCGGCTGGGGGTCGACGGGGTCCGTGGCGACGGTGGCCATGCTTCTCCTCCGGTTCGGATGGGCGGTTCGGATGGGCGGTGCGGTGGGGCAGTGCGCGGGGCCCGGGAGCGGGCCGATGTGACGAGTCTCACCGCCGCCCGGCGCCCTGTCGTGTTGTGGTCATAATGGTCGTGACGCCCACCACAGCCGAGGGGGGACGACCGGGAGATCGAGGAGCGGACATGTCCCTGGCCCGGCGCTTCCTCCTGATGCAGCTCGCCGTCGTCGCGCTCGTGACCCTCGCCGTCTCCCTGGTGCTGTTCGCCCACGAGCGCGGGGCCGTGGTGGAGCGCGCCGAGGCCGTGACCCGCGTCCTCGCCACGGCGCTCGCGGACGACCCGTACGTGCTCGAGGCGGTGGGCGGGCCGGACCCGCACGCCGTGCTGCAGCCGCTCACGGACCGGCTGCTCGCGGACACGGAGCTCGACTTCGTCACGATCATGGCCCCGGACGGCACGCGCTGGACGCACCCTCTGCCCTCCTCGGTCGGCGAGGCCTACCGCGGGGACCGCTCGCACGCACTCGCCGGGCAGACCTGGACCAGCACGGAGCGCGGCAACCTCGGCCCCTCCGTGCGCACGATCGCCCCGGTCCGGGACGGGGACGGCACGGTCGTGGCGCTCGTGGCCACGGGTGTCCTCCTCGAGGCCGTCTCGCAGCAGGCGCTCGCCCAGCTGCCGGCGGTGCTCCTCGTCGGGCTGCTGCTGCTGGCCGCGTCGGCGACGGTCGCGGCGCTCGGGGCGCGGTACCTGGGCCGGGTCACCCACGGCTGGGGGCCGGAGGAGCTCGCCCAGGTCCACTCGCTGCACGACGCCGTGCTCAACGAGGCCACCGAGGGCCTCCTGCTCGTGGACACGGCCGGGGCCGTGCCCGTGCTCAACGCCCGGGCCCGGGAGCTGCTGGGCATCCGGGCGCCCGCGCCGGGACCCGCTCGGCGCCGGCCCCTCCCGGTCGAGGGCCTGGGGCTGCCCTCCGCCCTGGAGGCCGTCCTGCTCGCCGGGGCGTCCGTGCAGGAGCAGTGGTTCGTGGTCGCCGAGCGCACCCTCATCGTCTCGACCCTGCCCGCCCGCGGGGCGCTCGCCGGGCGCGGCACGATCGTGATCCTGCGCGACCACACTGAGATCTCCCGGCTCTCGGGACAGCTGCGCGCCACCGCCGCGCTGGCCGGCGCGCTGCGGGCCCAGACCCACGAGCACGCCAACCGAATGCACACGGTCGTCTCCCTGCTGGAGCTCGGCCGCGACGAGGAGGCCCTCGGCTTCGCCTCGGCCGACATGGCGCGCACCCGGGTCCTGTCCGAGGACCTCCTCGCCCACCTCGACGACCCGTTCCTCGCGGCCCTGCTGGTCGGCAAGACCGCCGCCGCCCACGAGCGCGGCGTGGAGCTGGAGGTCGCCGTGGAGCCGGGTCTGCCCCGCATCCCCGTCTCCCCCGCCGACCTCGTGACCCTCGTGACCCTCGTCGGCAATCTCGTCGACAACGCCGTCGAGGCCGCGGCGGCCAACGCCGCCCGGGTGCCGCCCGTCGTCGAGGTCGAGATCGCCCGCGCGGACGACGACGCAGACCCGGCCCGGGACGCCGTCGCGATCACCGTCGCCGACACCGGGATGGGAGTCCCCGACGACCTCGCCCAGGAGGTGTTCGAGCTCGGCGTCAGCACCAAGCCGGCCGGCCCCGAGGGACGCGGCGTGGGCCTGCACCTGGTGCGGGAGGTCGCCGACCGGTGGGGCGCGCGGATCGAGCACCGCAACGACGGCGGGGCCGTGTTCACGGTGACCGTCCCGGTGACCCGCGACGCCGCGGCGGAGCGGGTCCCGTGAGCGCGCCGGTCCGCGTCCTGGTCGTCGACGACGAGCCGCTCACCGCCGCCGCCCACGCCCAGTACGTCGAGCGCTCGCCGGGCTTCGAGACGGCCGCCACCGCCGTGTCCGGGCGGACGGCCGTGCAGGCCGTGCAGGCCGCCCGGCGGGCGGGGCGGCCCGTGGACCTCGTGCTCCTGGACGTGAACCTCCCGGACATGTCCGGCCTCGACGTGGCCCGCACCCTGCGCGCCCGCGGCGAGACCGTGGACCTGCTGGTCATCACGGCCCACCGGGACGTGGCGACCGTCCGCGCGGCGCGCACGCTCGGCGTCGTCGGCTACCTCATCAAGCCCTTCACCTACGCCGTGTTCGAGGAGAAGTTCGCCGCCTACCGCCGCTACCGCTCCGCCCTGGGCGCGGCGGGGACCATGGGGCAGGCCGAGGTGGACCGCGCGTTCCCGGTCCTCGGCGCCTCGGCCCGGCCGGACGCGCCCAAGGGCCTGTCCGCCCAGACCCTGGAGTCGGTCACCGCGCTGGTGCGCGGCGGGGGCTGGCTCTCCGCGGGAGAGGTCGCGGAGCGCAGCACGCTGTCCCGGGTCACCGCCCGGCGCTACCTCGAGCACCTGGTCGCACGCGGTCTCGTGCAGCGCCGCCCGCGCTACGGCACACCGGGCAGGCCCGAGCTCGAGTACGGGTGGGCCGGGCAGGACGTCTCCCCCGGCCGCTGAGCACGGTCGTGCGGCGACCGTGCCGCGGCCGGGGCGTCACCCTCCCCGGGACGGGCGCAGCACCTTCTCGAGGACCTCCAGCACGGAGGGGTCCTCGATCGTCGAGGGCACGGCATAGTCCTCGCCGTCGGCCATCTGGCGCATGGTCTTGCGCAGGATCTTCCCCGACCGGGTCTTGGGGAGCCCCTCCACGACCGAGACGTCCTTGAAGTCGGCCACCGCCCCGATCTGCCGGCGCACCAGCGCCACGAGCTCCTCCCGGAGCTGCTCCACCGGCAGGTCGGCGCCGGTCTTGAGCACCACGTAGCCCGCGGGCCGCTGGCCCTTGAGCGGGTCCCCCACACCGATCACGGCGCACTCGGCCACCGCCGGGTGCGAGGCCAGGACCTGCTCCATCGCCCCGGTGGAGAGGCGGTGCCCGGAGACGTTGATGACGTCGTCGGTGCGCCCCATGACGTAGACGTAGCCGTCCTCGTCCACGTGCCCGGAGTCGCCCGTGGCGTAGTAGCCGGGGAACGCGCTGAGGTAGGAGTTCACGAACCGCTGGTCGTCCCCCCACAGCGTGGTCAGCGTGCCCGGCGGCAGCGGCAGGCGCAGGGCGATGTTGCCCTCCTCGCCGACCCCGACCGGCCGGCCCAGGGGGTCCAGGATCTCCACCCGGTAGCCCGGCACCGGCACGGACGGCGAGCCGGCCTTGAGGGGCAGCCTCTCGATCCCGAAGGGATTGGCGCAGATGGCCCACCCCGTCTCCGTCTGCCACCAGTGGTCGACGACCGGGACGCCCAGCACCCGGGAGGCCCAGTGGTACGTCTCGGGGTCCAGCCGCTCCCCCGCCACGAACAGGGTCTGCAGGGCGCCGATGTCGTGCCGGCGCACCAGCTCGCCCTCGGGGTCCGCCCGGCGGATGGCGCGCAGGGCCGTGGGCGCGGTGAACAGCACCTTGACGCCGTGGTCCTCGACGCGCTGCCAGAACGCGCCGGCGTCCGGGGTGCCCACGGGCTTGCCCTCGTACAGCACGGTGGTGGCCCCGGCCAGGAGCGGGCCGTAGACGATGTAGGAGTGGCCCACGACCCAGCCGACGTCGGACGCGGTCCACATCACCTCGCCGGGGCCGACGTCGTAGATGTTGCGCATGGACCACGTCAGCGCCACGGCGTGCCCGCCGTTGTCGCGGACCACGCCCTTGGGCGTCCCGGTGGTCCCGGAGGTGTACAGCACGTAGAGCGGATCGGTGGCCGCGACCGGGACGGGCGCCGCGGGCTCGACGCCCTCGACGGCGCTCGCCCAGTCGAGCCACTCGACGGCGGGCCGCCCGTCGGCCCCGGCCCGGGCCCGGGCGTCCTCGACCGTGGTCTCGAACCCGGGGCGCTCGTGCACCAGCACCGTCCCGGGCGCGTGCTCGGCCATCCGCAGGGCCTCCTCGATCGCCGGGATGTACTCGATCCGCCGCTTCGGCTCCACCCCGCCGGTCGTGGTCACCACCACCGCCGGCCGGGAGTCGTCGATCCGGGAGGCGAGCTCCTTCGGGGCGAACCCGCCGAAGACCACGGAGTGCACCGCGCCCAGCCGGGCACAGGCGAGCATCGCCACCGCGGCCTGCGGGATCATAGGGAGGTAGACGAGCACGCGGTCGCCCTTGCCCACCCCCCGGGCCGCGAGCGCCCCGGCGAACAGGGCGACCTCGTCCCGCAGGCGGGCGTAGCTGTAGCGCTCCTGGACGCCGAGCACCGCGGAGTCGTAGATCAGCGCGGTGCGCTCGCCGTGCCCGGCCTCCACGTGCCGGTCGAGAGCGTTGTAGGAGGTGTTGAGCTCGCCGTCGGGGAACCAGCGGTAGATCGGGGCGGTGGTGTCGTCGAGGGCCCGGGTGGGCTCGCGCACCCAGTCCACCGCGCGGGCGGCGTCGAGCCAGAAGCCCTCCGGGTCCTCCACGCTGCGCTGGTAGACCTCCGCATAGCCCTCGCCGTGCGGCGGTGTTCGGTAGTCGGTGCTCATGGGTCCTCCCGAGGTTGCGGTCCTGCGGGACACCCTAGTGGTGCAGGTCACAGGGAACAAGACCCTTGTATACATTGACGGGAAATCTTCCCGAGGACGGCCCGCAACGCTCGCCATCCTTCCCGAACTGTGTATACAATGGGCGGGCATTGTGATGCCTGTCACCCAGGCCCGCGCCGCACTCCCCGGCGCGGTCCCCGAGAGCGAGGAGGGAGCCGTGCGAGCGAGCGACCGCGCCTACGAAGCGCTGCGCGAGGACATCGTCGAGTGGCGGCTGCTCCCGGGCCAGGTGCTCGGCGAGGTCGAGCAGTCCGAGCGCTTCGGCATCTCCCGCACGCCGATCCGCGAGGCCCTGAGCCGGCTCACCGCCGACGGTCTCGCGGAGACGCACCGGGGCCGCGGCGTGGTGGTCTCCCAGGTCTCCCTCGAGGACGTCCGCGCCCTGTTCGAGCTGCGGGAGGCCCTCGACTGCCGGGCCGCCCGGCTCGCCGCCCGGCGCCGCGACCCGGTCGCGTTCCAGCGCCTGGCCGCGGAGCTCGAGGCGGTCGTGGCCCAGCTGCACGGGCCGGGAACGGACCGGGCCGGGTACTACGACCTCGTGGAGCGCATGGACCGGGCCATCGACGAGGCCACGGCCAATCCGTACCTGACCGCGGCCCAGCGCTCCCTGCGCCTGCACCTGGCCCGGGTGCGCAAGCTGTCCCGCACCAACCCCGACCGCCTCGCCCGGGCGGCCGCCGAGCACGCCCAGATCGCCCGCGCGGTCGCAGAGGGCTCCGAGGAGCTCGCCGAGGCCGCCACGCGCGTGCACCTGGCCAACTCCCTGCAGGCCGTCCTGACCACCCCTGTCCGCGAGTGGGTCCAGCCCGCTCCCCCGCTCGAGGCCGCCGGCTGAGCGCGGGCACCCCCGATCCGATCCCTGGTCGGCCCCGATGAGAGGAAAACCCATGACCGTTCTGCACCCCGTGCGCGTCCACCCGTCCAAGGACAACCTGCCCCGGCAGGAGCAGCTGGCCTGGAAGATGGCCGAGGTCGCGGCGGACCCGGTCGAGGTCACCCCGGAGGTGACCGAGATGGTGATCAACCGGGTCCTGGACAACGCCTCGGTGGCGATCGCATCGCTCAACCGGGACCCGATCGTCTCGGCCCGGGACCAGGCGCTGTCCCACGCCCCGGGCCCGCACGGGACCGGCTCCGCCCTCTACGGGGTGGCCGCCGACCAGCACAAGGTCTCCCCCGAGTGGGCCGCCTGGGCCAACGGCGTGGCCGTGCGCGAGCTCGACTACCACGACACGTTCCTGGCCGCCGAGTACTCCCACCCCGGCGACAACATCCCCCCGATCCTGGCCGTGGCCCAGCACGTGGGCTCCACCGGCCGCGACCTGGTGCGCGGCATCGCCACCGGCTACGAGCTGCAGGTGGACCTCGTGAAGGCCATCTGCCTGCACCAGCACAAGATCGACCACGTCGCCCACCTCGGCCCGTCCGCGGCCGCCGGGATCGGCACCCTGCTGGGCCTGGACGTCCAGACGATCTTCCACGCGATCGGCCAGGGCCTGCACACCACCACCGCGACCCGCCAGTCCCGCAAGGGCGAGATCTCCACCTGGAAGGCCCACGCCCCGGCCTTCGCCGGGAAGATGGCCGTGGAGGCCGTGGACCGCGCGATGCGCGGGCAGACCTCCCCCACCCCGATCTACGAGGGCGAGGACGGCGTGATCGCCTGGCTGCTGGACGGCCCCGGCGCCGCCTACGAGGTGCCGCTGCCCGCCCCGGGCGAGGCCAAGGCCGCGATCCTGGACACCTACACCAAGGAGCACTCCGCCGAGTACCAGGCGCAGGCCTGGATCGACCTGGCGCGCAAGCTGCACCGGGAGCGGCCCGAGCTGGCCGACCCGGAGCGGATCGAGCGCATCGTGCTGCACACCTCCCACCACACCCACTACGTGATCGGCTCCGGGGCCAACGACCCGCAGAAGTACGACCCGACCGCGACCCGGGAGACCCTCGACCACTCCATCCCCTACATCTTCACCGTGGCCCTGCAGGACGGGGCCTGGGACCATGTGGGCTCCTACGCCCCCGAGCGCGCCGGGCGGCCGGACACCGTGGCCCTGTGGCACAAGGTCACCACGGCCGAGGACGCCGAGTGGACCCGCCGCTACCACTCCCTGGACCCGGCCGAGAAGGCCTTCGGGGGCCGGGCCGAGATCACCCTCACCGACGGGTCCACCGTGGTCGAGGAGATCGCCGTGGCCGACGCCCACCCGCTCGGGGCCCGCCCGTTCGCCCGCGAGCAGTACGTCGCCAAGCTGCGGGCACTGGCCGCCGGCGTCGTCGCCGACGAGGAGCTGGACCGGTTCATCGACGCGGCCGAGAACCTCCCGGACCTGGGCGCCGGACAGCTGGACGCCCTCAACGTCACCGCCGCCGTCGAGCTGCGCACCGGAACGAAGGGAATCTTCTAGACCATGCTGTTCTCCACCACCACCCCCGAGGCCAAGCGGACCGCCCTGCGCGAGATGCTCGCCGGGCCGTCGATCGTGCAGTTCCCCGGCGCCTACACCCCGCTGTCCACGAAGCTCATCCAGGAGCAGGGCTTCGACGGCGTCTACATCTCCGGGGCCGTGCTCGCCAACGAGCTCGGCTTCCCCGACATCGGGCTCACGGCCCTGCCCGAGGTCGCCGCCCGGGCCGGGCAGATCGCCCGGACCACGGACCTGCCCTGCCTGGTCGACGCCGACACCGGCTTCGGGGAGCCCATGAACGTGGCCCGCACCGTCCAGGAGCTCGAGAACGCGGGCCTGGCCGGATGCCACATCGAGGACCAGTTCAACCCGAAGCGGTGCGGGCACCTCGACGGCAAGAACGTCGTGGACCTCGACACGGCCGTGAAGCGGATCCGAGCCGCCGCCGAGGCCCGCCGGGACGAGAACTTCCTGATCATGGCCCGCACCGACATCCGCGGGGTGGAGGGCCTGAGCGCCGCCACCGACCGGGCCAGGGCCCTGGTGGACGCCGGCGCGGACGCGATCTTCCCCGAGGCGATGGCGGACCTGTCCGAGTTCGAGGCGATGCGGGCGGCCGTGGACGTGCCGATCCTGGCCAACATGACCGAGTTCGGGAAGTCGCAGCTGTTCACCGCCGACCAGCTCCAGGACGCCGGGGTGAACATGATCATCTACCCGGTCACCCTGATGCGCGCCGCCCTGGGCGCGATGGAGCGCGTGCTGCAGAGCATCCGCGCCGACGGCACCCAGGAGGCCGCCGTGCCGGACATGCTCACTCGCGCTCGGCTCTACGAGCTGGTGGACTACAACGGGTACAACCAGTTCGACTCCGGGGTCTTCGACTTCGAGGTCCCCGGACTGCACCACTGACCGCACCGACCACGTGAAGGAGACCACCATGACCGAGACCCAGAACGAGGTCCGCAAGGGACTGGCCGGCGTCGTCGCCGACTACACGGCCGTGTCCAAGGTGAATCCGGACACCAACTCCCTGCTCTACCGCGGCTATCCCGTGCAGGAGCTGGCCGCCTCCTGCTCCTTCGAGCAGGTCGCCCTGCTGCTGTGGAACGGCGAGCTGCCCACCGACGCCGAGCTGGCGGAGTTCACGGCGCGGGAGCGGGAGCACCGGGCCCTGACGCCCGAGCTGAAGGCGATCATCGACGCCCTGCCCACCACCTGTCACCCCATGGACGTGTGCCGCACCGCGGCCTCCGTCCTGGGCGCGCAGGACCCGCAGGCCGAGGACTCCTCCCCGGAGGCGAACCTGGCCAAGGCGCAGAAGCTGTTCGCGGCCATGCCGGCGGTGGTGTGCTACGACCAGCGCCGCCGCCGCGGCCAGGACGTGGTGGAGCCGCGGGCGGACCTGGACTACTCCGCGAACTTCCTGTGGATGGCCTTCGGCGAGGAGGCCGATCCGAAGGTGGTCGAGGCGTTCAACACCTCGATGATCCTCTACGCCGAGCACTCCTTCAACGCCTCCACCTTCACGGCGCGGGTGGTGACCTCGACCCTGTCGGACCTGCACTCGGCGGTCACCGCCGCGATCGGCGCGCTCAAGGGCCCGCTGCACGGCGGGGCCAACGAGGCCGTCATGGAGACGTTCGTGGAGCTCGGCATCCGCAAGGAGGAGTCGGCCGCCGACGCCGAGGCCCGTGCCAAGGCCTGGATGGACGAGGCCCTCGCGGCGAAGAAGAAGGTCATGGGCTTCGGCCACCGCGTGTACAAGCACGGGGACTCGCGGGTGCCGACCATGAAGGCGGCCCTGGACACGATGATCGAGCACTACGGCCGGGACGAGCTGCTGGGCCTGTACAACGGGCTCGAGAAGTCCATGGACCAGGCCAAGGGCATCAAGCCCAACCTCGACTACCCGGCCGGTCCCACCTACTGGCTCATGGGCTTCGACATCCCCACGTTCACGCCGCTGTTCGTGGCCGCCCGGATCACGGGCTGGACCGCCCACATCATGGAGCAGGTCGCCGCCAACTCCCTGATCCGCCCGCTGTCCGAGTACAACGGCCCCGACGAGCGCCACCTGTAGCATGACGGCGAGAGGGGGGCGGGTCCGCGGACCCGCCCCCCTTTCCTGCGTGCCCCCGTCCGCAACGGTGCGCGGCGGCCGGGACCGGACCGGCTCAGTAGGTGGGCGCCGCCGGCAGCCCCATATAGTGCTCGAGCGTGGGGATGTCCTGGTCCACCATGCCGGTGGCCACGTGCACCCCGACGTAGCGCAGGTGCCACGGCTCGTAGGCGTAGCCGGTGGTCGCCGTCCGGCCGCGGGGGTAGCGCACGATGAAGCCGTGCTCGTGCGCGTGCTCCCGAGCCCACGCCCCGGCGGGGGTGCCCTCGAAGCAGCTCTGCAGGGCGCACTGCCCGCTCGGGTCCCCGATGTCCATGACCAGCCCGGTCTGGTGCTCGCTGTGCCCGGGACGGGCCGAGATGAGATCCGCCTGCGCCTGCCCGTAGAGCGCCACGTAGTGGCGGTAGAGACCGTCCTGCGTGGCGTAGGAGCGGTAGCCGCTGACCGCCGTCATGGGGGCGCCGTCCCCGGCGGCCTCCCGCTGCATCCGCCGGAACGCCGCGGC
Organism: Kocuria sp. CH-021; assembly: GCF_049716185.1. Lineage (NCBI taxonomy): Bacteria > Bacillati > Actinomycetota > Actinomycetes > Micrococcales > Micrococcaceae > Kocuria > Kocuria sp. CH-021. The sequence goes on from NZ_JBNAFK010000006.1 coordinate 182,522, forward strand.
GGCGTCCGACCGCAGGAGCTGCCCGCCCACGGACTCGAGGGGGCGCGGCACGTGATCGGCGGGGTCCAGGGGGCGGCGCTTGTTGACGACGACGTACACCGACGCGGCGCGGTCGATCTCCCGGGCCACCCGGGTCCCGGCGCCGCGCGCCCAGGTGATGGACCCGCGCTGGAAGGACTGCCGGCAGCCGCTGCCGGTGCAGGACTCCGCCGAGACAGGGTAGCCCAGGGCACCGTGCTCCGCGCCGTGGCGCAGCCACGCCGCCCGGATGCCGCCCACGGTGGGGTGGGCCCCGCTCGGCCGCGACCACAGCACGACCCCGCCCTCGAAGGCCTGGTAGCAGCCGGCGTCGCGCAGCCCGCAGACCTCACGGCCCACCGGATAGCCCAGCCGGCCGCGCTCGTAGTCCTGCGCGGCCCACGCGGCACGGATCGCGCCCCACGTGGGCCGCGCGCCGGTCCGCGGCGACCAGTGGATGGTCCCGCGCTCGAACTTCCGGTAGCAGCCGTCCCGGACGAGCCCGCAGCGCTCGGGGCCCAGAGCGCTGCCGAGCCGGCCCTCCGCTCCCCCGAGCCGCTGGTGCTCGGCCTGGATCGCGGTGGCCCCGAACGCCGGGGTGCCGAGTCCGGGGAGCACGAGTCCGAGTGCGCAGAGCAGCACGAGCAGCATCCGGCGCGTCCGTCCGGCGCTCCCCGTGGTCCGCAGCGTGTCCTGCTCCGGGTCCTGCTGTGTCTCCTGCCGCGTGTTCTGCCGCGTGTCGTTGCGCATGACGTCCCCGTCCGTCCGCCCGAGCGGGGCGCCCGGGCGTGCGTCCAGGCTAGGCCTCCGGCGGTCTTCACGACAGCACCGACCGGTGTGTGACCGATCGGCGACGAGCCGCCGGGAGGGGCGGCGGCCCCCGGGCACGGGGACGGGGCGCGGCCCCCGGGGGTGGGAACGGAGGACAGCTGCCGGGTGAGGAAACGGACGACGGCTACCCGGCGCGGGGATGGGCCGCGGCCACCGGGTGAGGGAACCGGACGACGGCTACCGGGCGCGGGGATGGGCGGCGGCGTAGACCTCCCGCAGGGAGTCGACGGTCACCAGGGTGTAGACCTGCGTGGTGCTGACCGACGCGTGGCCGAGCAGCTCCTGGACGACGCGCAGGTCGGCTCCGCCCTCCAGGAGGTGGGTCGCGAAGGAGTGCCGCAGCGTGTGGGGGGTGATCCGGTCGCCCAGCCCCACCCGCTCCGCCGCGCTCTTCACCGTGGACCACGCCGTCTGGCGGCTGATCCGCCCGCCCCGGGCGTTGAGGAACAGCGCGGGAGTGCCGCGGCCCTTGGCGGCGAGCGCCGGCCGGCCCCGCACGAGCCAGTCGTCCACGGCGCGCACGGCCCAGGAGCCGAGGGGGACCATCCGCTCCTTGCCGCCCTTGCCGAACAGCCGCACGAAGGGCATGCCCGCGCCGGTCTCCTCCGGATCCCCGCCCCGGCGCACGGCCCGGGAGAGGTCGTCGACGTCGAGGCCGGTCGCCTCGGAGATGCGGGCCCCGGTCGAGTAGAGGAGCTCGAGCAGCGCCCGGTCGCGCAGCTGCTGGGGAGTCTCGGTGCCGGTCGACTCGAGCAGCGCGGTGACCTGCTCCACCGGGACGGCCTTGGGCAGGCGCATTCCGGGCGTGGGCGGCGGGACGGGCGCGGCGGGATCGGTGCGCGTGAGGCCCTCGAGGGCCCAGAAGCGGTGGGCGCCCCGGACCGCGACGAGGCAGCGCGCGGCGCTGCGGGTGCTCAGGGGAGCCCGGTCCTGCGACCCGGCCGAGAGGTCCCGGAGGAAGTCGCGCACGTGCCCCGTGCCGATGCCCTCCGGGGTGGTCACGGGCGGGTCCGTGCGCTCCCGCAGGTGCTCGGCGTAGCGGGCCAGGTCCCGCCGGTAGGCGGCCAGCGTGTTGGCGGCGAGGCCCCGTTCGACGGCCAGGTGCTGCAGATAGCGCTCCAGTGCCCGCTCGAGGGCGTCCCCGGGCGTCACCCCGGACCCCTCGGCCGCGGCACCGCCGACCGGGACACCGCCGGCAGGGGCGGAACCGGCCGGGGCGCCACCGGCAGGGCTTCCGGTCACCGGAGGTCGGGGTGACCGGGCCACGGGGAGTCGGCCGGGCGCAGCGACCGGTAGTCCTCCGACCGGGCCGCGTGGGCGGCGAGGATCCCGATCACCGCCGCGGGCGAGTTCAGGCGGCCCTCCAGCACGGCCCGCACCGCGCCGTCGAGCGGCACCCACGCCCCGTGGATCTCCGCCTCCTCGCCGTCGCGCTCGTGGAGCTCGTGGTCGGGGACGTCGCTCAGGCCCCGCGCCAGGAACACCCGGTTGGCCTCCGAGGAGGAGCCGGGACTGTTGTGGAAGTCCACGAGGACGTCCCAGCGCTCGGCGCGCAGATCGGCCTCCTCGGCGAGCTCCCGCTGCGCCGCCGTCGCGGGGTCCTCGCCCTCCACGTCCAGCAGGCCCGCGGGGATCTCCCACATGGTCATCCCGACCGGCCGTCGGTACTGGTTGATGAGGAACACCTCGTCCTGGTCGTTGAGCACGAGCACGGACACGGCGCCGGGGTGGGTGATGTAGTCGCGCCGGAGGGGGTCCTCCCCCCGGGCGAGCTCGAACTCGTCACGCCGGACGTCCCAGATGAATCCCTCGTAGACCGTCTCGGAGGCCACGGTGCGGCGGTCGCTGAACCGGTCGGAGAGCTCCTCGGCGGTGAGGTGGCGGATGTCCATGGGGGTCCTTTCCGGGAGGTCCGCCCGTCGCTCGGCGGCGGGCGGGGCTGGCGGCGGGGACGGTGCAGGCGCCGGTCCCCGGGAGGACGCGGCGCCTGCACCGTGCTGCCCGTGCGGTGACGGGCGCGGGTTCAGCGGCCCTCGGCCTCGCGGCGCTCGAGGGCGGCCTTCACGAGCCCGTCGAACAGCGGGTGCGGGCGGGTCGGGCGGGACATGAGCTCGGGGTGCGCCTGCGTGCCCACGTAGTACGGGTGCACGTCCGCGGGCAGCTCCACGAACTCCACGAGGGTGCCGCCCGGGGAGGTCCCGGAGATCACGAGGCCCGCCTCCTCAAGCCGCTCGCGGTACTCGTTGTTCACCTCGTAGCGGTGACGGTGGCGCTCCTTGACCTCGGTGGAGCCGTAGGCGCCGGCCACCACGGACCCGGGCCGCAGCTGCGCGTCGTAGAGGCCCAGCCGCATGGTGCCGCCGAGGTCGCCGGCGCCCTGGACGAACTGCTTCTGCTCGTCCATGGTCGCCACGACGGGGTACTCGGTCTCGGGCTCGAACTCCGTCGAGGAGGCGCCGCCCAGTCCCAGCTCCGTGCGGGCGTACTCGATGACCATGCACTGCAGTCCCAGGCACAGGCCGAGGGTCGGGATGCGGTGCTCCCGGGCGAAGCGCAGGGTGCCGAGCTTGCCCTCGATGCCGCGGATGCCGAAGCCGCCGGGGACGCAGATCGCGTCGACGTCACCGAGCTCGCGCTGGGCGCCCTCCGGCGTCTCGCACAGGTCCGAGGCCACCCACTTGATCTTCACGCGGGCGTCGTTGGCGAAGCCGCCGGCGCGCAGGGCCTCGGAGACCGACAGGTAGGCGTCCGGCAGGTCGATGTACTTGCCGACCATGGCCACCGTGACGAAGTGCGCGGGCTCGTGCACGGCCTTCAGCAGGCGCTCCCACTGCGCCAGGTCGGCGTCGCGGTAGTCCAGGCCCAGGTAGTCCAGGATGTAGGTGTCCAGCCCCTGGGAGTGCAGGGTCCGGGGGATGTCGTAGATGCTCGGCGCGTCCGGGCAGGAGATCACGGCGTCGTGGTCGACGTCGCAGGCGTTGCCGATCTTGCGCAGCATCGTGTCGGGGACCTGCCGGTCGGAGCGCAGCACGAGGGCGTCCGGCTGGATGCCGAGCCCGCGCAGGGCGGCCACGGAGTGCTGGGTCGGCTTGGTCTTCAGCTCGCCCGAGGGGCCGATGTAGGGGATCAGCGACACGTGCAGGTAGAAGACGTTGCGGCGGCCGACGTCCTGGCGGACCTGCCGAGCCGCCTCGAGGAACGGCTGGGACTCGATGTCGCCGACCGTGCCGCCGATCTCGGTGATGATGATGTCCGGCTGGTCGTCACCCTCCGCGCGGCGGCGCATGCGGTTCTTCAGCTCGTCGGTGATGTGGGGAATGACCTGGACGGTGTCCCCGAGGTACTCCCCCCGGCGTTCCTTGGCGATGACCGTGGAGTACACCTGGCCGGTGGTCACGTTCGCCGAGGCGTCGAGGTTCTCGTCGAGGAAGCGCTCGTAGTGGCCGATGTCGAGGTCGGTCTCCGCCCCGTCGTCGGTCACGAAGACCTCGCCGTGCTGGAAGGGGTTCATGGTGCCCGGATCGACGTTGAGGTACGGATCCAGCTTCTGCATCGTCACGGAGAGCCCGCGTGCCCGCAGCAGCATCCCGAGGGACGAGGCGGTCAGGCCCTTGCCGAGGGAGGAGGCCACGCCGCCCGTCACGAAGATCTGGCGGGTCACCTTGCCCGGTCGCTGGTTTTCGGTCTGCTGTGCGCCGGCCTCGCGGGCGGCTTCGTTTGCATTCACCACGGAATTCGACCCTATCATTCTTGTCCTCCCGGGACGTCGGTTGCGTGCTGGGGATCACCGTGCGGAGGCGTCTCGGAGCACCGCCCCGCGGACCAGTTCCCGGGCGTGCTCGCGCGCGGCCGCGGAGTCCTCGTGACCCGCGAGCATGCGGGCGAGCTCCACCACGCGCTCCTCCTCGTCCAGCACGCGCACGTCGCTGACCGTGGCGTCCGGGCTCTTGGTCACGAGGATGTGCTGATCGGCGAAGGCCGCGACCTGCGGCAGGTGCGTGACCACGAGGACCTGGACGTGCTGGGCGAGCATCTTCAGCCGGCGGCCGATCTCCACGGCGGCCTTGCCGCCCACGCCCGAGTCCACCTCGTCGAACACGAACGTCGGCACGGGGTCCACAGCGGCGAGGACCACCTCGATGGCGAGCATGAGCCGGGACAGCTCACCGCCGGACGCCCCCTTGCCGAGGGGCCGCGGCGCGGCGGCGGCGTGCGGCTTGAGCAGGAAGGCGATCTCGTCCCGCCCGTGGCCGGAGAACTCCTCCGTGGGCTCGACCTCGATGACGAGGGAGGCGTTGGGCATGGCCAGCGCCGTGAGCTCGGAGCTGACGGAGGCGGAGAGCCGGTCCGCCGCGTCCCGGCGCCGTTCGGTCATCCGCGCCGCCAGCTCGCTCAGCTCCGCGTGCAGCTGCTCGAGCCGGGCGCGGAGCTCCTGCTCCCGCGCCGGGTCGTCGGTGAGCTCGTCGAGACGCGCCCGCGAGCGCTCCGCCCATTCGAGGACCTCGTCCACGGTGGCACCGTACTTGCGGGTCAGCGCCTTGAGCTTGGCCCGCCGGGCCTCCACCTCCGCCAGGCGTGCGGGGCCCTCGTCGTCGAGCCCGGAGGCGTAGCCGGAGAGGTCCGCGGCGATGTCGTTGACGAGCACGGCCAGCTCGGCGACCCGCCCGGAGAGCTCCTCGAGCTCCCGGTCGGCGCCGGCCTCCTGCTCGAGGGCCCGGTGGGCCGCCGCCACGAGGGCGGTCGCGTCCGGGGTGTCGCCGTCGGCGAACTCCCCGCCGCTGAGGGCGGCGTGGGCCGTGAGCGCGGCGGCGCGCAGCTGCTCGAGGTTGGTCAGCTTCTGGCTCTCCTGGTCCAGGCGCTCGTCCTCCCCCGGCTGGGGGTCCACGGCGTCGATCTCCTCGAGGGCGCCCTGCAGGCTCTGCGCCTCGAGGGCGCGCTCACGGCCGTGCTCGGTGACCTCGCGCAGGGTCTGCTGCACGGAGCGGTACTCGGTGAGCCGTTCCCGGTAGCGGCGCAGCTCCGCGGTCAGCTCCTCCCCCGCGTACTGGTCCAGGGCGTGGCGCTGGGCGGCCGGGGACTTCAGCCGCAGCTGGTCGGACTGCCCGTGCACGGCCACCAGGGTCTGGCCCACCGCGGAGAGTGTGCCCACGGGTGCGGAGCGGCCACCGACGTGGGCGCGGCTGCGCCCCTCCGCCGTCACGGTCCGTGCGACGGTGACGAGGGCCTCCTCGGCGTCGCCGACGGCCTCGACGTCGACGGCCCCGCCGGCGTCCTCGACGAGGGCCGCGGCGGGGTGGCCGGCCGGGACCCGCACGACGGCCTCGGCCACGGCCCTGGGCGCCCCGGAGCGCACGGCGCCGGCGTCGGAGCGGTTGCCCAGCAGCATCCCGAGGGCGGTGACCACCATGGTCTTGCCCGCGCCGGTCTCACCGGAGAGGATGCTCAGCCCCGGGCCCAGGGGCAGCACGGCGTCGGTGATGACGCCGAGGTCGTGGATGTGGATCTCCTCGATCATTCAGTCGCCCTCCCCGGTCTCGGTCCGGGAGCGGCGGGAGGACGGGGCGTCCGGTTCGTGGGGCATCTCGTGCCCCACCGTGGACTTCTGCGGCTCCTGCGCCCGCCCGCCGGTGGGCTGGTCGCCGCGGACCGTGGGCAGGGCCGTGGTCCGCGCCGCGGCCGCCTCGTGCGGGGGCACGGGGCCGCGCCAGCCGCTCGTGGGCAGCTCGAACTTCTTCACGAGCCGCTCCGAGAAGGGGGTGCGGTGCATCCGTGCCAGGTTGACCGCCTTCGGGGAGCGCACCACCTCGATCCGGGAACCGGGGGGCAGCTCGGTGGTCCGGCGGCCGTCGCACCACAGCACGCCGCGGGCGTCGGTGCGGGTGAGGACCTCGACGGCCATCATGGAGTTCGGGGAGATGACCAGCGGCCGGGAGAACAGGGCGTGGGCGCTCAGCGGCACCATGAGGAGGGCCTCGACCTCGGGCCACACCACGGGTCCTCCCGCGGAGAACGCGTAGGCGGTGGAGCCGGTCGGGGTGGCGAGGACCACGCCGTCGCACCCGAAGGTGCTCAGCGGCCGACGGTCCACCTCGATGACCACCTCGACCATCTTCTCGCGGTCGCCCTTCTCCACCGATGCCTCGTTCAGCGCCCAGGTGTGCAGGACCTTCTTCTCGTCCTGCCACACGGTCACGTCGATCGTCATGCGCTGCTCCACCGTGTACCGCCCGTCCACGATGGCCTCCACGGACTCGCGGAGGTCGGAGCGCTCGCTCTCGGCGAGGAAGCCCACGTGCCCCAGGTTCACGCCCAGCAGCGGGGTGTCCACGCTGCGCACCAGCTCGGCGGCGCGCAGGATCGACCCGTCCCCGCCGAGCACCATGACGAGCTCGATCTCCCGCAGGGAGACGTCCTCCTCGATGACCTCCACGGGCGCGAGGGGCACGGCGTCCTCCTGGAGCGCCTCGAGATCGTCCCGGGAGATCACCGGCACCAGGCCGGCCTCGTGGAGCTGCAGACAGGAGTCGCGGGCGGCGTCCTTGGCCTCTTCCCGGCCCATGTGGGCCATGACCAGGATCTTTCTGCTCACACCGGGTCCTCCCGTTCTCGACTGCTCGGTGCACGCGGGCGTCGTCGTGGCCGGGACCGGACGGTCCGTGGCGCGCGCCGTGCCCGCGGACCGGGCAACGCTCACCACACTACGCGAGGGCGGGGACACTCAGGACGGGCGGATCCCGGCGGCACCACAGGAAGAACTCGTGGTTGCCGTCCTGGCCCGGCAGCGGGCTGCGCTCACGACCCAGGACCGAGAGCCCGTGGGTCCGCGCCGCGGCGGCCACCGCCTCGACGGCCCGGGCCCGTTCGTCCTCGCTGGTGACCACTCCCGTGCGCGCGAGCCGGTCGGCACCGACCTCGAACTGCGGCTTGACCATCAGCACGAGATCCCCGCCGGGCACCGTGGCGGCCGCCAGCGGCGCCAGGACCAGGGTCAGCGAGATGAAGGACAGGTCGCAGACCGTGAGCTCCGCCGCGCCGCCGATGTCCTCCGGCCGCATCCAGCGCACGTTCATGCCCTCGAGCACGCGCACCCGGGGATCGGCGCGCAGCGCGGGATCGAGCTGGTCGTGGCCGACGTCCACGGCGACCACCTCCCGGGCGCCCCGGCGCAGCAGCACGTCAGTGAAGCCGCCCGTCGAGGCGCCGGCGTCGAGGCACCGCTTGCCCGCCACGCCGACGTCCGGGAACGCGGCGAGCGCCCCGGCCAGCTTGTGCCCGGCCCGGCTGACGTAGTCCGGGGCCTCTGCGGGACGGACCTCCAGCAGGTCCTCGGGGCCCACCCGGACGGAGGGCTTGGTCGCCGGCCGGCCGTTCACGAGCACCCGGCCCTCGCCGATCCACCGGGCGGCGACCGTGCGCGAGCGGGCCAGCGCGCGAGTGGTCAGCTCCTGGTCCAGCCGGGAGCTCACCGCGGCCCCGCCTCCTCCTGCCCGGTCCGCGGACGCGGCACGAGGCCCGCGGGAACGGTGCCGGGCTCCGCCTCGAGCTCGGCGACGAGTGCCGCGTGCAGCTCCTCGTAGCGTCCGGGGTGCTCCGTCACCGGCAGCGTCTCCAGCTGCACGGCACGCTCGAGCACGGCGTCCACCCCGGGGTGACCGGTCGGGCGCAGAGCTGCGCCGCCCTCGCCGGTCCCGTTCTCCCCGATCCCGTTCTCCCCGGCCCCGTGCGAGGGCACCGGCCGCCCGGTCATGCCGAGGGCTCCCACTCGGGCTCGGGGACCACCGGGACGTCGGAGTCGGGGTGTGCCGCCCACCAGGCGGCGCACGCGGCCCGCCAGGCGTCGAGGTCGTCCTGGGCGCCCCGGATCCGCAGCCGCGCGCCGTCGGTCACGGCCTCCGCCGCCCCGCAGCGAGCGGTGTGCTCCCGCCCCGAGGACGCGACCTCGACGTCGGGGTACGGCTCGAAGAGCTCGTCCAGGGTGCCGACGACGTGGTCCGGGCGCTCTGCGGTGCAGGCGGCGAGGATCGTGTGCACGGTGTCCACCCCGGTGAGGACCGCGATCGTCGAGAAGCCGGCGGCGTTGCCGCCCCGGATGTCGGTGTCCAGCCGGTCCCCCAGCACCACGGGCCGGGTGCTGCCCGCCCGCTCCGCGGCGGTGCGGAAGATGGGCGCCTCCGGCTTGCCGGCGACGACCGGCGGCCGCGCCGTGGTGGCCGCCACCGCGGCCACCAGGGTGCCGTTGCCGGGGGCCAGACCACGGGCCTGCGGAATGGTGCGGTCGGTGTTGGTCGCGACCCACAGCACGTCGGGGTCCGCCAGCGTGTACGCGGCCTCGGCCAGCTCGGCCCAGCCCAGGCCGGGGTCGAAGCCCTGGATCACGGCACGGGGTGCGTCGGACTGGGCACGGACCGGGACCAGCCCGGCGTCCGCCACCACGTCGGCCAGAGCCTGGGACCCCGTGATGAGCACGGCGGTGCCGGCCGGGACCCGCTGCGCCAGGAGCTCGGCGCCGGCCTGCGCCGCGCTCACGACGCCGTCCGACGTCGTGGGCACCCCGAGATCGGTCAGGTGCTCGGCGACCGTCGCCACGGAGCGCGAGGCGTTGTTGGTCACGAACACCACGGGCACGCCGTCCGCCGAGATCCTCCGCAGGATCTCCGGAGCTCCGGGAATGGCGTGGGGGCCGGCGTAGACGACGCCGTCCAGATCGCTCAGGACGGCGTCGAACCGGTCGAGCAGCCGCTCAGCCATGCTCCGGGCCGCCGTCCGCGCCGCCGTTGCCGTCCGCGGCGTCGAGGTCCGCGAGCTCCGCGTCGTCGTCCGGGTCGAGATCGGCCTCGGAGCCGCCCTCGAAGTCGTCGTCGGGGTCCAGATCCTCCTCACGGTCCGCCTCGTCCTCCTCGTCGTCCGGCTCCTGGTCGGAACCGTCGTCGAGCACGCCGTCGGACTCGTCGTCCCCGTCGTCGAGATCGTCGAGATCGTCGCCGACGTCGTTCCCGGCCTCAGCGCTGGGAACGCCCTCGGCCGCACGGGTCGGGGCCGGGTCCTGGGCCGGCTCCTCGACCGGCTCCTCGGCATCGGCCAGGACGACACCGGCGGCCGGCACCTGCTCGGTCTCGTCCTCGTCGTCGAAGTCGATGATCTCCGGCTCGGCGAACTGCCCGGTTCCGAGAGCGGCCTCGGCCACCACGGCCTGCCGGTCCCACGTCAGGGCCTCCCGGTCCCTCCCGACTCCCCGCAGGGCCTCGGCGTAGGCACGGAACAGCCGGGGGCTGTAGGCGAAGCCGCGGTTCTTGTCGAGCTGCGGAATGGTCAGTGCGTCCACCGCCCCCTGGGCGTCCCCCTGGTCCCGCCGCATGCCGGCCAGGACGATCGCCAGTTCCACCTTCTCGCCGGGCTCGAGGGACTGCACGGCCTCCGACGTCGCCAGCTCGACGGCCTTGTCCAGGCGCCCGAGGGCCCGCTCGCAGTCCACCATCAGAGGAAGGTGGATCTCGGCGCCGGTCATCCGGCGGAACGTGCGCAGCTCCTTGAGCGCCAGCGCGAAGTCGCCGGCCTCGTAGGCCGCGATCCCCGTGGCCTCCCGCACCGCGGCGATGCGGCCTCCGCGCCGTCCGGCGGCCTGCGCGTGCTCGAGGGCGAGCTCGGGCGCGTCGAGCAGGTAGCGCCCGGCCATGACCAGGTGCTTGGCGACGGCCTCGGCGTTGCGCGGTTCGAGGGCCCCCAGCTGGGCTCGGGTGGGCTTGTCGAGCTCCCGGCCCGTGACGTCGTCGTCGACCTCGGGCGCACGGTGACGGTGGGTCGAGACGTCGTCCCGGTCATCACGCCGGTCACGATAGCTTTCGGTGCGGTCCGGGAAGCCGGCGCGGTGGTCACCGCGCGGGGCGTAGCCACCGCGGCGGTCGTCCTGCCGGTCATCACGACGACCCGGGCCACCGTAGCCTCCACGGCGGTCACCCTCACGGCGGTCACCCTCACGCCGCTCGCCACGTGGAGCGTAGC
>NZ_JBNAFK010000006.1:193467-196383 GCF_049716185.1 Kocuria sp. CH-021
GCCACCACGGCGATCGTCCTGACGGTCATCACGACGACCGCGGTAGCCCTCGCCCTCACGACGCGGACCCCGCTCACCTTGCCGCTCATCACGCCGGTCACTCTCGCGCCGGTCACCGCGCGGGGCGTAGCCACCACGGCGATCGTCCTGACGGTCATCACGACGACCGCGGTAGCCCTCGCCCTCACGACGCGGACCCCGCTCACCCTGCCGCTCATCACGACGCTCGCCCTCACGGCGGTCACCGCGCGGGGCGTAGCCACCACGGCGATCGTCCTGCCGGTCATCACGACGACCCGGGCCACCGTAGCCCCCGCGCCGGTCACCCTCACGACGGTCACTCTCACGACGGTCACTCTCACGACGGTCGCCACGCGGGGCGTAGCCCCCACGGCGGTCGTCCCGACGGTCGTCACGACGGCCGCGGTAGCCTTCCCCCTCACGACGCGGACCCCGCTCACCCTGCCGCTCATCACGACGGTCAGCACGCGGGGCGTAGCCACCACGGCGATCGTCCTGCCGATCGTCGCGGGTCCTGCCGGTGGCACCGCGCGCGCCGTAGCCGCTGCTCCGGTCACCGTCGCGCGCGTCGCGGGACGGGCCGCGTCGTCCGTCGTCGGACCGACCCCGGGACGGCGATCCGGAACGGTCACCCTCGCGTCCCGTTCCTCCGCCGGGCCGGCGGTCGCCGGATCTTCCGTTCCGACGCTCGTCCCGGGACCCGTGCTGGAATGACTCGGACACGTACCGCTCCTCTGTGCCGACGCAGTGCCGGTCGGCTCTCGTGGATGTCGGCGGTGTCCGGAAACGGTCCGCCATGCTGATCGTCCCCATTGTATAAGCAGGCCCGGGGCCACTCCGCCCCGATTCGTTCCCGGCTGCGCCTCCGGCGGATGATGGACCCATGACCAAAAAACCCCTCACGTCCCACCTCCTGGTGCGCGTGCTGGTCGGGATCGTCCTGGGCATCGCCTGCGGTCTGTTCTTCCCCGAACCGGTCGCCCGCCTCTTCCTGACGTTCAACGGACTCTTCAGCGCGTTCCTCGGTTTCCTCATCCCCTTGCTGATCGTCGGGCTCGTCACCCCGGCCATCGGCGACCTCGGCAGAGGAGCCGGCAAGTGGTTGGGCGTGACCGCCGCCATCGCGTACGCGTCCACCGTCCTCGCCGGCCTCTTGGCCTTCCTCGTCGCACGCGCGGGCTACCCGTGGCTGCTGGGCGGGGAGCGCGAGCTCGACGCGCTGGCCAATCCGGAGGAGAGCGCCCTCACGGGTTTCGTCGCCCTCGAGATGGAGCCCGTGTTCGGCGTCATGACAGCACTTCTGCTCGCCTTCTGCCTGGGCGTGGGCATCACCCTCATCCCCGGAAACACCCTCCACCGGAGCATGGACGACCTGCGGGGGATCATCATGCGCATCGTGGAGCTGGTCATCATCCCGCTCCTGCCCCTCTACATCTTCGGGATGTTCATGGGACTCACCATGAACGGGCAGATCCTGGTGGTCGTCTCCACCTTCTCGAAGGTCGTGCTCGTCGCCCTGGCCCTGTCCGTGCTGCTGCTCGCGGCCCAGTACGTGGCCGCGGGAGTCTACGTGGGCCGCAACCCGGCCGTTCTGCTGAAGAACATGCTCCCCGCCTACGCCACTGCGCTGGGCACGTCCTCCTCCGCCGCGACCATCCCCGTCACCCTCCGGTGCGCGGAGGTCAACGGCGTCCGACCGCCCGTGGCCGGATTCGTGGTTCCGCTCAGCGCGACCATCCACCTCGCAGGGTCCACCCTGAAGATCGTGCTCTTCTCGGCAGCCATCATGACCATCACGGGAACACCGATCGACGACCTGGCCTACGTGGGCTTCATCCTGATGCTGGGCATCACGATGGTCGCGGCCCCCGGCGTCCCCGGCGGTGCGATCATGGCCGCCGTCGGTCTGCTCCAGGGCATGCTCGGCTTCGACGAGACCGCCGTGGCCCTCATGATCGCCACCTACATCGCCATCGACTCCTTCGGAACGGCCACGAACGTGACCGGGGACGGCGCCATCGCCGTGGTCATGAACAAGATCATCGGCGAGCGGGCCGTGAGCGAGGCCGGCAGGACGGCCTCGCCGGAGCGGGAGCCCGCGGACGCACCGCTGCGTCGCTGAGCCGACAGCTCCCCCTCCTGCGCCATGACGAAGGCCCCGACCGCACGGTCGGGGCCTTTCTCGTGGCGGGCCGCGCGGCCCTCCGGGCATCACTCACGCAGTGCCCAGTGGAGCTCGGTGCGCATGGCCGCGGGGTCGTCCCCCGGCCGGGGTTCCGTCACGTACACCTCCCACATGAGGTCGCCGAGATCGAGGCGTTCCCGTGCCGCCCACTCCGCCAGGTGCTGCCAGGAGCGTCCGAGGTCGTCGTAGTTGCCGCCGTGCACGGACGACGCCGCACGGGACGCGGGCAACCGGCCCGGCACGACCGGGCCGTGGGCTGTGACCGGCCGAGTCACGGGGAAGCCCACATCGAGATGGACCGTTTCCGCCGGCACACCGTGGTACACGGCCATCGGAGGCCCGGACGGCTCGAACGCCCCGTCGGCCATGGCACGCCGCAGGTCGTCGAACGCTCGGTCGAAGAACGCACGCAGGTCGCCCATGGCGACCGTTCCCGTCACCACGGCCGTGGACTGCTCCTGCTGTTCGGTCACCCGCGGGGACTCTGGATCCTGGTTCGTCGTGTCCATGCCCGCATTATGCGCCCGTTGCCGGAGCAGCGCCCGTATGACGGGACGGTGCCGGCGCTCGATGCCGATGGGGTGGTTAAATGCGGGGAGCCCCCGCACCGTGTGGTGCGGGGGCTCGACCCTGGTGGTGTGGTCCGGCGGTGTCCTACTCTCCCACACCCTTCCGGGTGCAGTACCATCGGCGCTGTGGGTCTTAGCTTC